>NZ_JAFMOZ010000127.1:0-121165 GCF_019049615.1 Rahnella sp. BCC 1045
ATATAACTATCCACAAAAGCTATTAAGTTTCTATTACACGAAAATCCCCCGCCTACTTTCTATAACCTGATGAAACCAGTAGTTAAAATTCTGTAATATTTTCCAGTACATTTCAGATAATAATCCCCTTTGGAAACTATTCACAAACTTATCCACAGGAAGATCCTTCGAGATCCCTCGCAAGTTCGCAATGATTTTTCCTCCTGAGGTTCGTCTTTCCGGCTGGCTATGGCATCCTTAGAGCATGTCTGATCACGAATAAAGAAGAGTTATGGCCCAGATAGCAGAAAACCCCTTAATCCTGGTGGACGGTTCGTCTTACCTCTATCGCGCTTATCATGCGTTCCCGCCGCTGACGAACTCTGCGGGTGAACCGACAGGCGCGATGTACGGTGTGCTTAACATGTTGCGCAGTTTATTGCTGCAATACACACCAAGCCATGTCGCTGTGGTTTTCGACGCGAAAGGCAAAACCTTCCGTGACGAACTTTTTGAACAGTACAAATCCCATCGTCCTCCAATGCCTGATGATCTGCGCTCGCAGATTGAACCTTTGCACCAGATGGTTAAAGCCATGGGCTTGCCCCTGCTGGTGGTTTCCGGCGTAGAAGCTGACGACGTGATCGGTACTCTGGCACTGGAAGCGGAAAAGGCAGGTCATGCGGTTCTCATTAGTACCGGCGATAAAGATATGGCGCAGCTGGTGACGCCGGGCGTGACGCTGATTAACACCATGAATAATGCGATTCTCGGGCCTGAAGAAGTCGTTGAGAAATATGGTGTACCGCCTGAACTGATTATCGATTTCCTGGCTTTGATGGGCGATTCTTCGGATAACATTCCGGGCGTGCCGGGCGTTGGAGAGAAAACAGCGCAAGCTCTGTTACAGGGCATTGGTGGCCTTGATGCGTTGTATGAAGATCTGGATAAAGTATCGACATTAAGCTTCCGGGGTTCAAAAACCATGGCTGCAAAACTGGCGGATAATAAAGAGGTTGCTTACCTCTCTTATCAGCTGGCGACCATTAAAACCGACGTTAAGCTGGATCTGACTTGTGCCGAACTGACGGTTTCTGAGCCTGATGCCGATGAACTCCACAAACTGTTTGGCCGCTATGAATTTAAGCGCTGGCTGGCGGACGTCGAATCCGGTACCTGGCTGAGCGCTAAAAAATCGGCAGGAAAAGCGCCAGCAGCAGCTAAGAAAGCTGCGCAGAATGAAGAAACGACTTCAACATCTGCTGTCGAACCTAACCAGCTTTCGCAAGAGGGCTACGTTACTATTCTGGATCAGGCAACGCTCGATGAGTGGATCGGTTATCTGAAAGCCGCTGATGTTTTTGCATTCGATACAGAAACCGATGGTCTGGATACGCTGACGGCCAACCTGATTGGTCTGTCTTTCGCGACAGAAGCAGGCAAAGCCGCTTATCTGCCCGTTGCTCATGATTATCTGGACGCGCCGGTACAACTTGATCGCGATGAAGTGCTTAAGCAACTTAAACCGCTGCTGGAAGATGAGAAGCAACTGAAAGTCGGGCAGAACCTGAAATTCGATCGGGGCATCTTATTGCGCTATGACATCGAAATGAAAGGCATTGCCTACGACACGATGCTTGAATCCTACGTTCTCGATAGCGTATCTGGCCGCCATGATATGGACAGCCTTGCAGATCGTTACCTCGGCCATAAAACTGTAGGTTTCGAAGAGATAGCCGGGAAAGGCAAAAATCAGCTGACTTTCAACCAGATCGCTTTGGATCAAGCCGCGCCGTATGCAGCGGAAGACGCTGATGTTACGCTCCAATTGCATCAGGCGCTTTGGCCACGTATTCAGGAAAGTGAATCACTGAAGAAAGTTTTCACTGAAATTGAAATGCCACTGGTGCCAGTTTTGTCTCATATCGAGCGTACCGGTGTTTTGATTGATCAGAATATTTTGGCCGCTCATTCCAAAGAGCTGGCCATCCGCCTGAACGAGCTGGAAAACAAAGCGCACGAGCTGGCGGAAGAACCTTTCAACCTTTCTTCGACCAAGCAACTCCAGGCTATTTTGTATGAAAAACAGAAATTGCCAATTCTGAAGAAAACGCCAGGCGGGGCTCCATCAACGAATGAAGAAGTTCTGGCTGAGCTGGCACTGGATTATCCACTGCCAAAAGTGATTCTGGAATATCGTGGTCTGGCAAAGCTGAAGTCAACGTATACCGATAAGTTGCCTCTGATGATCAACCCGCAGTCTGGCAGGGTTCATACCTCTTACCATCAGGCGGTAACCGCTACCGGTCGTCTGTCATCCAGCGATCCAAACCTGCAAAACATTCCTGTGCGTAATGACGAAGGGCGTCGTATTCGTCAGGCTTTTATTGCGCCAAAAGATTACATCATTCTGGCTGCCGACTATTCGCAAATTGAACTGCGTATCATGGCGCATTTATCCAAAGATGAAGGTTTACTGAAAGCGTTTGCTGAAGGTAAAGATATCCACCGTGCAACCGCGGCAGAAGTCTTTGGTACGCCACTGGAAAGCGTCACCGGTGAACAACGTCGTAGCGCTAAGGCGATTAACTTTGGTCTGATTTATGGTATGAGCGCTTTTGGATTATCCCGTCAGCTGAACATTCCCCGTAAAGAATCTCAGCGTTATATGGATCTGTATTTCGAGCGCTATCCGGGCGTACTTGAATACATGGAACGCACACGGACTCAGGCTTCTGAGCAGGGTTATGTTGAAACGCTTGATGGCCGCCGTCTGTATCTGCCGGATATAAAATCCAGTAACGCCATGCGTCGTAAAGGCGCCGAGCGTGCCGCAATCAACGCCCCGATGCAGGGAACGGCAGCGGACATTATCAAACGCGCGATGATCTGCGTTGCTGACTGGCTCAAGCAATCCGATGCTCCCCGTGCCCGCATTATCATGCAGGTACACGATGAACTGGTGTTCGAGGTGCATAAGGATGATGTCGATGCAGCAAGTGAGAAAATTCGTAATTTGATGGAGTCGAGCATGGAGCTCGCTGTTCCGCTCAAAGTGGATGTCGGAACGGGTGAAAACTGGGACCAGGCTCACTAAGTGGTCATTTGACTAAGTGGATAGTAATTAAGCTTTTTTTGTAATTAAGCTACAGGATTATGTGCTCAGACCTTGAAGGTGATCGCATAATCCGCGATTTTTGTGTAAGTAAACTACAAAAAGTTCTTTTTCCCCGTCAGGAAATAGGGTAAAGTTTCTCTCGTAGGGTACAGAGGTAAGATGTTCTATCTTTCAGACCTTTTACTTCACGTAATCGGATTTGGCTGAATATTTTAGCCGCCCCAGGCATTTATGTCTGGGGCGTTTTTTATTGTGCTTTTCATGGCGTTGCGAAGGCTCCCCTCAAACGCTATCTATAAAAAAGGGCGACCTGCTGGCCACCCTGATGATGTTCTTTACTTACACGTGCCATTGATTATGGTCTGTAACGTTATTCGCCTGACAATTCTTCTTCCAGCACTTCCGGTGGGATCTCGTTGAACCAGTTGTTCAGCTTATCGCTCAGTTTATCCACGCCCATTTTCTTCGGTGAAGAGAACGCTTCAACCTGAATATCGCCCATGAATTCTTTTACCGCTTCACGGACCATCTTGATTTGCGCCTGACGCGCACCGGAAGCCAGTTTGTCGGCCTTGGTCAGCAGCAACATTACCGGCGTACCAACATCCACTGCCCACTGAATCATTTGCTGATCAAGATCTTTGAGCGGATGACGGATATCCATCAGCACAACCAGACCTTTCAGCGAATTACGCATTTGCAGATATTCGCCCAGTGCGCGCTGCCATTTGCGTTTCATTTCTTCCGGTACTTCTGCATAGCCGTAACCCGGCAAGTCGACCAGACGGATGCCGGGTTTGACTTCGAACAGGTTGATCAGCTGAGTACGTCCCGGCGTTTTACTGGTACGTGCGAGACTTTTTTGCTGCGTCAGCGTATTCAGCGCACTGGATTTGCCGGCGTTTGAACGACCAGCAAATGCGACTTCAATGCCTTCGTCAGCTGGCAGGTGCCGGATATCCGGGGCGCTCATGACGAAATGGGTCATATGATAGTTGTAAGTTTGGCTGGTCAAAACGTGCGTCTCCGTGAGGCATGAGTATCTGGCTGGCGATTATAACTGCAACAGAGCCGAGATGTGTTCGTGTTTTTGAAATCCGAATGATGAGGCGAAGGGACCACAGAGATGAAGGCGGGGGAAATTGCCTTCATGATGTAAGACATTTGCTATTCATGATGCGGGTTATTTCGCTTGTTTTATCGCCGTATTTTTTAATTCTTATCGTAATCAACAAGATAAAATTTGAGTGTTTCCGAAACTTCACTGGCGGCTGGCGGGTATCTTGAGCCTTTGCGCCAGTCGGGTAAAGTAATTCTTACGCGATGAAGGCAAGTAGGGAAACACGGATGAGTTCTGCATTCACGGATCACGGGAAATGCATTGCGATTTAAGGACGAACGGGGCCGGAGGCTCTGAAAGGCAAAGGAAAAACCGGGACGTTGACGCTATACAGGGAAAGTGTTTGAGGAATGTCCTTCTGTTGAAGGAAAGAAAAAGGCAGCAAGGTTAACTTGCTGCCTTTTTTCTTTGTTCGCTTTCTGCTAGATTCCGCCGCAAATCTATACTAAATGTACACACCTAAGAGCAGATGCCATGAAACAGCCAGCGAAAGCACCACGCGCCAAAACCGCGACAGCTAAAACGAAGAAGAAAAGTCGTGTAGAGCTTGATATCGAAGCGCGCGAACGCAAGCGTGATAACAAGCGCCGTGGCCATAAAGCAGGCTCACGTGCCAATCCGGATGCGGCTCAGAATCAAAACGGTTCTGGCGCTAAGAAAGCCGATCCGCGCATCGGCAGCAAGAAAGCAGTGCCATTAATCGTTGAGACAGTAACGAACAATGCGGCGAAAGCTAAAAAAGCCGCGCAGCCGAAACAAGATGCAAAACCAAAAATGACGCCGGAAGAAGAACTGACGTTGCTGGAAAATGATGAGCGGCTGGATTCACTCCTGGACCTTATCGATGATGGCAAAGCACTGAGCGCAGAAGATCAGGCTTACGTTGATCAGACGCTGGATCGTATTGATGTTCTGATGGAAATCCTCGGCATTGAACTCGGCGACGATGAAGATGACGAAGAAGAAGAGAAGAACGAAGACATGATGCAGTTGCTTAAGCGCGGAAATCCAAAAGACGGTTTCTAAGCCGTGCGCTGGGTCATCCCGGCAATAGCCTTACTCTTTGCATGTTATATGCTTTGGTTATTCGGTAAACTACGGCGGTTATCGAAAACCAAAGCACGTTTGCGCAGAGCGACCTTTGTCAGGCAGGCCAAAAGCCTGCCTGTAAGGGAAACCGGCAGCATCCGACGCCGGAAGGAGTAAGTTACCCATGTCAGAACAGACCACCGTCTGGGATTTAGCGCTGATCCAGAAGTACAACTATTCAGGTCCGCGATACACATCCTATCCAACTGCGCTCGAATTCAGCGAAAACTATGATGATGCGGCCTTTAAAAAAGCGGCTGCGCGTTATCCAGAGCGTTCCCTTTCGCTGTATGTGCACATTCCTTTCTGTCATAAGCTCTGCTATTTCTGCGGCTGCAATAAACTGGTGACCCGCCAACAGCATAAAGCCGAAGAATACCTTAACGTCCTAGAGAAAGAGATCAGCCACCGTGCGCCGCTCTTTAAAGGCCGTCAGGCCAACCAGCTGCACTGGGGCGGTGGTACTCCGACTTACCTTAATAAAGCGCAGATAAGCCGCCTGATGGGCCTTCTGCGGGCACACTTTGATATCCTGCCCGATGCAGAAATGTCACTGGAGGTGGATCCGCGCGAAATTGAGCTGGATGTACTCGATCATCTGCGCCGCGAAGGCTTTAATCGTCTCAGTATGGGTGTGCAGGATTTCAACAAAGAAGTGCAGCGTCTGGTGAATCGCGAGCAGGATGAAGACTTCATCTTTGCGCTGATTGAACGCGCACGTGCGCTGGGTTTCAACTCCACCAATATCGACCTGATTTACGGCCTGCCGAAACAAACGGCGGAAAGCTTTGCTTATACGTTGCAACGCGTGGCAGAGCTGAACCCGGATCGTCTTAGCGTGTTCAATTACGCCCACATGCCAAAATTGTTTGCCGCTCAGCGCAAAATCAAAGACGCCGATTTGCCGGGCGCAGAAGAGAAACTGAAGATTCTGCAGGAAACCATCGCCTCACTGACGGCGTCCGGTTACCGCTTTATCGGGATGGATCATTTTGCCCGTCCTGACGACGAACTGGCGATAGCCCAGCGCGAAGGCAAACTGCACCGCAATTTCCAGGGATATACCACGCAGGGCGACAGCGATTTACTGGGAATGGGGGTGTCAGCCATCAGTATGCTGGGCGATACCTATGCACAGAACGAGAAAGACCTTAAAACGTATTACACCAGAGTGGAAGATCAGGGGAATGCATTATGGCGCGGTCTGGAAATGACCGATGATGACTGCCTGCGCCGCGATGTCATTAAATCGCTGATCTGCCATTTCGAGCTGAATTTCGCGGATATCGAACAGCGTTATGGCATCCGCTTTAATGATTATTTTGCCGACGATCTGGCGCTGCTCAAACCGCTGACCGAAGACGGGCTGGTTGAGATGAGTGATACGCATATTCAGGTCACGCCGCGCGGCCGTCTGCTGATCCGCAATATCTGTATGTGTTTTGATATTTACCTGCGCCGCCAGGTTCGCCAGCAGCAATTTTCCCGGGTTATCTGACGCTCGCCGCATAAACAAAAACAGCCGCATTTGCGGCTGTTTTGCTTTCAGGCATCTGCCTTTTATTCCATACCCAGTTCTTTCAGTTTACGGGTCAGGGTATTTCGTCCCCAGCCCAGTAAACGTGCCGCTTCCTGTTTGTGCCCCTGAGTATGGCGCAGCGCCGTAGTCAGCAGCGTACGCTCCATCTCCGGCTGTGCTTCTGACAACAGGTTTTGATGACCGGAACGCAGGGCGCGATCGGCCCATTGTGCCAGTAACGTTGCCCAACTGTCCGGCAGGCTTTGCCCACCCGTCTCTGGCGCTGCCGTTTCAAACAATTCACTCGGTAAATCCTGAATCAGCACTTCCTGACCGGCGGCCATGACAGTTAACCAGCGACAGGTATTTTCCAGCTGGCGCACGTTGCCTTGCCACGGCAGACGGGTGAGCGCGGTTTCTGTTTCCGGATGCAGGTTTTTTGCTTCAACGCCCAGTTCTTTCGCCGCAACTTGCAGGAAATAACGCGCCAGACGCGGGATATCTTCACGACGTTCACGCAGCGGAGGCAGATGGACGCGGATCACGTTCAGACGGTGGAATAAGTCCTCACGGAATTTGCCTTCCTGAACCCGTAACTCCAGATTCTGGTGGGTAGCCGCGATAATCCTGACATCCACTTTTACCGGCGCATAGCCGCCGACCCGATAGAACTGCCCGTCAGCCAGCACGCGCAGCAGGCGGGTTTGAACATCAAGCGGCATATCACCGATTTCATCGAGGAACAGCGTGCCGTTATCGGCCTGCTCAAAACGTCCCTGGCGGATGGTATTCGCCCCGGTAAATGCGCCTTTTTCGTGGCCAAATAATTCGGACTCAATCAGGTCTTTCGGGATTGCTGCCATATTCAGAGCGATAAACGGTGCTTTGGCGCGCGGGCTGTGACGATGCAAAGCATGGGCGACCAGCTCTTTACCGGTTCCGGATTCCCCGTTTATCAGCACGCTGATTGAAGAGCGTGATAACCGGCCGATGATACGGAACACGTCCTGCATGGCTGGCGCTTCACCAATAATATCAGCTGTCGGGCCACTGGCGGGCTGGCTGCGCGCGGGTTGTTGTTGTTCCTGATAATGACTGATCGCACGCTCGACAAGCGCAACGGCTTCGTCGATATCGAACGGTTTTGGCAGATAATCAAACGCACCTTGCTGATAGGCGCTGACCGCGGCATCCAGATCGGAATGCGCTGTCATTATGATGACCGGAAGCATCGGATGGCGCTGTTTAATCTGTTTTAACAGCGCTAAACCGTCCATGCCGGGCATACGGATATCTGATAACAAAACGTCAGGAGTTTGAGTCGCAATGGCATCAAGCACTTCATTGCCGCTGTCAAACGTGGTGCAGGTTAAACCGGCTCCAGTGAGCGCGCGTTCAAGTACCCAGCGGATGGAGCTATCGTCATCGACGATCCAGACTATCCCTCGTTGCATAATAACCTCACTGGCGAATAGGCAGGAAAACCGAGAATTCGGTGTGTCCTGGCCAACTGTTAAATTCAACTTTACCCGAATGCTGATCAATCAAACTGCGCGCGATGGAGAGGCCCAAACCGGTGCCCCCTTCGCGGCCACTGACCATGGGGTAAAAAAGGGTGTCCTGCAAATGCGCCGGTACGCCAGGGCCGTCATCTTCAATATCGATACGGGCCACCAGACGATAACGCACGCCGTGTAACGTAATCTGGAAAGCCGTGCGTGTGCGCAAAGTAATTGTGCCGCCTTCGTCCCCGAGCGCCTGCAATGCGTTGCGGGTGATGTTCAGCAAAATCTGTTCTATCTGATCCGGATCGTGCGCCAGTTCTGGCAGGCTCGGGTCATAGTCTCTGACCAGCTGAACGTTATCCGGTTTTTCCATCGACACCAGCTGGCAAACACGTTCGGCAACCTGATGAATGCTTTGTGTGACGTGCTGGCTTGGGCGTTGTGGCCCCAGCAGGCGATCAACCAGATTACGCAGACGGTCGGCCTGCTCAATAATGACTTTGGTGTATTCCAGCAGAGCCGGATCGGGCAGTGCTCTGGATAATAACTGGGCGGCACCACGCAGCCCGCCAAGCGGGTTTTTGATTTCATGGGCCAGGCCGCGGATCAAATCCCGTGCTGCAACCTGTTGAGCATGCTGCAATTGTTCCTGACTGAGGCGTCGCTGATTATCCATCGGCGCCAGTTCGACCAGAATAAAACCTTCCGGCAGCATCTGCGCAGTCAGTGAAAGTACGTGCGCGCGGCCATCGACAACCAGAGTCACTTCGCTGTCTGTAAAGCCCTGTCCGGCTGTCAGACTTTCACGCATTAAGTCGATATTGAGCGAAAAATATCCCACCAGTTCCGGCAAAGGGGTACCAAAGAGTTTGCGGGAACTTTGCGCCAGTAACTGCTGAGCGGCTGGATTGGCGTAATGCACAGCCAATTCGTCGTCCAATAACAGAACGCTGTTGATTAAGGAATTCAGGATCTGCCCAGCATCGGGCAGCTTGCCAGTTGCCATACCGCAGTCTCCCGCACCTGATTGGTGCATTTTATCTCGCTACCCGGCGAAATCACGGGCCAGAGGGGTTAAGCAGGAAAGAGTGTGGAGAAAAAAGCCCATCCGGAGATGGGCTGAAAGTTTCCACGGCAACAAATAAAATCGTCTTACTTAATTTTGACGCTAAAGGCTTTGTTACAACCAGGCCATCAGTCGGGTATTACGCTCAGCGCCAGATCAACAGCTGGCGCTGAGTTCAGGGTTTAATCAGAAATTAAACGCTGTAGTACAGTTCGAACTCAACAGGGTGCGGAGTCATACGCACACGATCCATTTCTTCTTTACGCAGACCGATGTAAGCATCGATAGCGTCATCAGTGAACACGCCGCCACGGGTCAGGAACTCGCGGTCTTCGTTCAGTGCGTTCAGAGCTTCTTCCAGTGAACCTGCAACTTTTGGAATTTCTGCTTCTTCTTCCGGTGGCAGGTCATACAGGTTTTTATCCATCGCGTCGCCAGGGTGGATCTTGTTGATGATACCGTCCAGGCCGGCCATCATCAGTGCAGCAAACGCCAGGTATGGGTTAGCCGCTGGATCAGGGAAGCGTGCTTCGATACGCATGGCTTTAGGGCTGGATACGTGTGGAATACGGATAGAGGCAGAACGGTTACGCGCAGAATACGCCAGCATCACGGGTGCTTCGTAGCCCGGGACCAAACGCTTGTAGGAGTTGGTTGTCGGGTTAGCGTAGGCATTGATTGCTTTAGCGTGCTTGATGATACCGCCGATGTAGAACAGTGCCATTTCAGACAGGCCGCCGTATTTGTCGCCAGCGAACAGGTTGTTACCGTTCTTAGACAGAGACATATGGCAGTGCATACCGGAACCGTTATCGCCAAACATTGGTTTTGGCATGAAGGTCGCAGTTTTGCCAAATGCGTGAGCCACGTTGTGAACCACGTATTTGTAGATTTGGATTTCGTCAGCTTTTTTGGTCAGCGTGTTGAAGCGGGTTGCCACTTCGTTCTGGCCAGCAGTTGCTACTTCGTGGTGGTGAGCTTCAACAACCAGACCCATTTCTTCCATGGTCAGACACATGGTAGAACGCAGATCCTGGGAGGAGTCGACCGGAGGAACCGGGAAGTAACCGCCTTTCACAGCAGGACGGTGACCTTTGTTGCCACCTTCGTATTTGGTGCTTGAGTTCCATGCGCCTTCGATATCATCGATAGCAACGTGAGAACCGGAGATGCTGCTGCCGAAGCGCACATCATCAAACAGGAAGAACTCTGGCTCTGGCCCGAACAGAACGGTGTCCGCGATACCAGAAGAGCGCAGGAAATCTTCTGCACGTTTTGCAGTAGAACGAGGGTCGCGGTCATAACCTTGCAGCGTAGTTGGCTCAAGGATGTCGCAACGAATGATCAGCGTGGTTTCTTCGTAGAACGGGTCAAGAACAGCAGTGCTCGCATCTGGCATCAAAACCATGTCAGATTCGTTAATGCCTTTCCAGCCACCGATTGAAGAGCCATCAAACATTTTGCCTTCTTCGAAGAAGTCAGCGCTAACCTGGTGTGCAGGAATGGTGACGTGCTGTTCTTTGCCTTTGGTATCTGTGAAACGTAAATCTACGAATTTCACTTCATGCTCATTCAGCATCGTCAAAACGTGTTCAGCGGACATACTAGTTCTCCCGAATTTCTCATTATCGTCGTGGAACGAATAACCATTTTTGGTCTTTAGTTGGAAATAACAGCTTTACTTGAACTGGCGTGTGGCCTAAACAGCACTATTATTTGTCTGGTCAGACTCTTTCACCCAGTAAAAACTTTTTACCCTAAAAAATTTTTACTCTAAAAACTATTAGCGAAAAGTGTGCCAACTTTGAGAAAATGCAAACAACGCCATTTTACAGGGCTTTTGCACTCGATAAGTATGCACCATAACGGAATTTCTGCACTACAATGGTGCTAATCGTGAGATGCAAGGCACCAAAAAGGTGCGTCATAATGGTTCAGGGGTTCTTTTGCACCGTGAAAGGGATCACAAAGTAGCCATCCACAAGTTGTTTCAACAAGATCCTTGTGATCTTGTTTAGAACCTCGCTTAATACGTGTACAATAGCGCGCTATTTCTAATGCCTGAGGCAAAGCTGTGATCGAAAATTTGCGTAACATCGCCATTATTGCCCACGTTGACCATGGTAAAACCACCCTGGTCGACAAGCTGCTGCAACAATCCGGTACTTTCGGAGAACGTGTAGAAGCTACCGAACGCGTAATGGACTCCAACGATTTGGAGAAAGAGCGTGGGATTACCATCCTCGCAAAAAACACCGCCATTAATTGGAAAGACTACCGCATCAACATCGTGGATACCCCAGGACACGCCGACTTCGGCGGTGAGGTAGAGCGTGTGATGTCAATGGTCGACTCGGTGCTGCTGGTTGTGGATGCAATGGATGGCCCAATGCCGCAAACCCGTTTCGTGACCAAAAAAGCATTCGCTAATGGTCTGAAGCCGATCGTGGTAATCAACAAAGTTGACCGCCCTGGCGCGCGTCCTGACTGGGTTGTTGATCAGGTCTTTGACCTGTTCGTAAACCTGGACGCAACTGACGAACAACTCGATTTCCCAATCATCTATGCATCTGCACTGATGGGTATCGCGGGTAACGACCATAACGATATGGCCGAAGACATGACCCCGCTGTACCAGGCGATTGTTGACCACGTATCTCCGCCACAAGTTGAGATGGAAGCACCTTTCCAGATGCAAATCTCTCAGCTGGACTACAACAACTATGTTGGCGTCATCGGCATCGGTCGTATCAAACGCGGTACTGTTAAACCTAACCAGCAGATCACTGTGATCGACAGCGAAGGTAAAACCCGTAACGGTAAAGTCGGTAAAGTTCTGACCCACATGGGTCTTGAGCGTATCGAAGCGACCGTTGCTGAAGCTGGCGATATCATCGCGATCACCGGTTTGGGTGAGCTGAACATTTCCGACACTATCTGTGACCCGGCAAATGTTGAAGCTCTGCCAGCGCTGAGCGTTGATGAACCAACCGTTACCATGTACTTCTGCGTTAACACCTCTCCGTTCTGTGGTAAAGAAGGTAAGTATGTGACTTCACGTCAGATCCTTGACCGTCTGAACAAAGAACTGGTGCACAACGTAGCATTGCGTGTTGAAGAAACTGAAGATGCTGATGCATTCCGCGTTTCAGGCCGTGGTGAACTTCACCTGTCGGTTCTGATCGAAAACATGCGTCGTGAAGGTTTCGAGCTGGCGGTTTCCCGTCCTAAAGTAATCAACCGTAAAATCGATGGCCGCATGCAAGAGCCATTCGAGAACGTGACACTGGATATCGAAGAGCAACACCAGGGTTCTGTCATGCAGGCCATGGGTGAGCGTAAAGGCGATGTCAAAGACATGATCCCAGACGGCAAAGGTCGTATCCGTCTTGATTACCTGATCCCAGCACGTGGCTTGATCGGCTTCCGTACTGAATTCATGACCATGACTTCAGGTACCGGTCTGCTGTACTCCACGTTCAGCCACTACGATGACGTCCGTCAGGGCGAAATCGGTCAGCGTCAGAATGGCGTTCTGATTTCCAACGGTCAGGGTAAAGCAGTTGCGTTCGCACTGTTCAGCCTGCAAGACCGCGGTAAATTGTTCCTGGGCCACGGCGCAGAAGTGTATGAAGGCCAGATCATCGGTATTCACTCACGTTCTAACGACCTGACCGTGAACTGCCTGACCGGTAAGAAACTGACCAACATGCGTGCGTCCGGTACTGACGAAGCAACGACTCTGGTTCCTGCTATCAAAATGTCTCTGGAGCAAGCTCTGGAATTCATCGATGATGACGAACTGGTCGAAGTGACTCCTCAGTCTGTGCGTATCCGTAAACGTCACCTGACCGAGAACGACCGTAAACGTGCAATGCGTGGTCCAAAAGAAGGTTAATCTTCTTTTACGCATACCGTTACACAGAAACAGGGTGCCTTTGGGTACCCTGTTTTTTTTGTGTTTTTTTTCCAAACCTGCGCTTAACCCCACGCATCTGTCACTGTTCACCTGTACGTTTTACCGCTAAAGTTAAAAGTCATCTTTGAAATCAGGAGCATGCAATGCTGTACATTTTTGATATGGGAAACGTCATTATTGATATTGATTTCAAACGTGTTCTTGGCGTGTGGAGCCATCTGAGCGGTACGCCATTGGCTACGCTGATGGAGCGATTCTCGATGGGCGAGGTATTCCAGAAGCACGAGCGTGGCGAAATCAGCGATGAACAGTTTGCCGCCGACTTATGTCATGAAATGGGCATTGCGCTCAGTTTCGAGCAGTTCAGCGCGGGCTGGCAAGCCATATTTGTCGGGTTGAGGCCTGAGGTGATCACGGTATTCAAGAAACTGCGCGAAGAAGGCCATCGCGTTGTCGTGCTGTCGAATACTAACCGCTTACATCTGGATTTCTGGCCTCAGCACTACCCGGAAATTGAAGCCAATACCGATGCGATGTATCTTTCGCAAAATCTGGGCATGCGTAAACCTGAACCGGAAATTTTCCAGCATGTGATTGAGAAAGAAGGACTTTCTGCCAGCCAAGCAGTATTCTTTGATGATGTTGCTGAGAATATAGAAGCCGCCCGTGCGGCAGGCATTGAGGCTGTGTGGGTGGAAGATAACCAGACAGTACCGAAATACTTTTCCTGAAGGATGTAAGGATGCACAAAAGGGCATTGAGGCACTACCCAAAATCATTATGGAAATTCACAGTCCTGCTCTTAAAGCGTTCAGATAAAGATGGCCTGACGCTTCTCGCGGGCCATTTAGCCTATGTCTCTTTGCTTTCACTGGTTCCGCTGATCGCCGTGGTATTTTCGCTGTTTGCATTATTCCCGGTTTTTTCGGAAATCAGTGCGCAACTGAAAACCTTCATCTTTTCTAACTTCATGCCGGCAACGGGCAATACCATCCAGCGCTATCTTGAACAGTTTGTGGCCAACTCCAGTAAAATGACCGCGGTGGGCACTTGTGGATTAATCGTCACTGCGTTGCTTCTGATAGCTTCTGTAGACAGCGTGCTGAATAAAATCTGGGACAGCAAAACCAAGCGCCCGATTGTGTTCTCCTTTGCAGTGTACTGGATGGTATTAACGCTCGGCCCGATTCTGCTGGTAGCCAGCGTTGCGGTCAGTTCTTATCTGCTTTCGCTGAACTGGCTTAACCTGAGTGGCGTGCATTCCCTTATCGATCATGCGCTGCGGATCCTGCCTTTGCTGATTTCCTGGGTGACTTTCTGGCTCTTATATCAGGTCGTGCCCACGGTCAGGGTGCCGGCCAAAGATGCGCTGGTAGGCGCCCTGGTTTCCGGTGCCTTATTTGAATTGAGTAAAAAAATCTTCACTCTGTATATTCAGCTTTTCCCATCGTATCAGTTGATTTACGGTGTACTGGCGGTGATTCCAATTTTATTTCTTTGGGTCTATGTCAGCTGGTGTATCGTGCTTCTTGGCGCGGAAATCACCGTTACGCTTGGCGAGTTTCGTTCCCTGAGAAAATTGCAGTCTGCTCAGCAAGTAGCAGCAGAAAAATCAGTCTGAAGGATTTGTATGATTGCGTTAATTCAGCGGGTATTGAATGCCAGCGTGACCATCGACGGAAGCGTCTGTGGTGAAATCGGGCCAGGGTTGCTGGTTTTGCTGGGGGTTGAGCGGGGCGATGACGAACAAAAAGCCAAACGTCTTTGTGAACGGGTGATCGGGTACCGGATATTCGGTGACGAGAATGACAAAATGAACCTGAACGTGCAGCAGGCTGGTGGCAGTTTGCTGGTGGTTTCGCAGTTTACGCTGGCGGCGGACACTCAAAAAGGCATGCGTCCGGGGTTCTCACAGGGCGCAGAGCCGCAGGAAGCCGACCGGTTGTATCAGTATTTTTGCGGGCAATGCCGTAAGAAGGGTATTGCTACCGAAACGGGCCGTTTCGCCGCGGATATGAAAGTGGCACTGGTGAATGACGGGCCGGTGACCTTCTGGCTACAAGTCTGATCGATAAGGCATCACGCCGGAGAGAAAGCATCTATGTATCACCTGAGAGTACCGACGACCGAAAAAGAGCTGGCCGCCTATTACCGATTCCGCTGGGAAATGCTGCGCAAGCCGTTGCATCAACCGGAAGGTTCAGAACGTGATGCCTACGATTCGATTGCGCATCACCAGATGGTTGTGGATGAAAACGGCGATCCGGTTGCGGTCGGTCGTTTATATATTAATGCCGATAACGAGGCTTCAATCCGTTTTCTGGCCGTTGATCCGAATGTACAGGACAAAGGACTGGGGACGCTGGTGGCGATGACGCTGGAGTCTGTCGCCCGGCAGGAAGGCGTGAAGCGTGTGGTGTGTAGCGCGCGTGAAGATGCCGTGGAATTCTTCGCCAAGCTGGGTTTTGTGAATCAGGGCGAAATCACCACGCCACAAACGACACCGGTTCGCCATTTCCTGATGATTAAACCCATTGAAACGCTGGACGATATTTTACACCGCCCAGACTGGTGCGGTCAGTTGCAGCAGGCCTGGTACGATCACATCCCGTTGAGTGAAAAAATGGGTGTGCGTATCAGCCAGTACACCGGCCAGAGATTCGTAACCACGATGCCGGAAACGGGCAATCAGAATCCTCATCACACCTTGTTTGCGGGTAGCTTATTCTCGCTGGCCACACTGACCGGCTGGGGACTCATCTGGTTATTGCTGCGTGAGCGCCATCTGGGCGGCACTATCGTGCTGGCCGATGCGCATATCCGTTACAGCACGCCGGTGACCGGCAGACCGCGTGCCATCGCCGATTTGGGCTCTGTCCGGGGCGACCTTGACCGGCTGGCCCGCGGACGCAAAGCGCGCGTGCAGCTTGAAGTGAATTTATACGGCGACGAGACTGACGGCGCCGTGTTTGAAGGCACTTATCTTGTTCTTCCCGCCGCTCCCGGCGCGCCGCTGGAACCTGAAATCAACTGATTCGCTTTCCGTAAAAACAAAAAGGCACCGTGCAAACGGTGCCTTTTTACGTTCAGATGCGGAATTGATTATTCCGGCGCAGCGCCTGAAACCAGCCCGTTAACCATTTGCTGATTCAAAGTCTGTCCGTTGCTGCCGGTAACCTGCAAAGTGCCTCTGAGTGTCGGTTTGAAATCGACATTGGCGGGCATTTGGCCTTGCAAATTGAGCTGCATATTGGCATTACCGTCCAGCGCCAGGTGCGGCCATCCCCAGTTTTCCAGCTCATTTGCCGGCACCGCACGTCCGGTCATTTTCACGGAGAAATGGCGCTGTGGTTGCTGATCTACCGTTGCCGTCGCTTCCAGTAATCCTTCTTTGGTGAAGGCGCTCAGCTCGGAAATATTCACCTGACTGTCGTTCGCATCCAGCGTTATGGAAGGGCGGCGAACATCATTACGGTTGAACGTCGCTTCACTGGCGTTGAGATTCAGCTTCCCGCCCCAGACTCCCCACTGATGGTCGCGCGCCAGCAACAAATTACTGCCCAAACCATCAAGCGCTGTGATTTGGAACGGGAACTGCGGGTTGATATCGATAATCAGGTTACGGTTAGCGATGAACCGGCTGACAGAAATTTCGGCCAGCGGAGCCGGCAACGCCTGAAGCCAGAGTTGTTTCCAGTTCTGAGGCAGCGTGTATTCCAGCCCGGCAACGGAAAGCTCATCCAGTTGCAGACGTTTGTTCGCACGCAGCCAGTTACCGGTCGTTCTCAGCAAGCTACGCTCCCAGCGTGCGGTGGCCTGTTTGATGGAAATTCCCTGCGGGGAAAGGTCGAGGCTGATGATTGGATCCTGAATATGCAGATTACCGTCAATCATGTCCGTCGCGTTCAGCGTGATTTCGCCGTCATCGCTTTGCCAGTCGCCTTTCTCCAGCGTCAGGTCTTGCACGGAAAGGTCGACATCACTGAAAGCCCAGTCAGTGCCTTGCAGCCGGGCGTCGATCAGATCCAGGCGCTGAATCGTCACTTTCGGCAATGTCTGGAAATCATCAAAGAATGCAGAAAGCGATTTTGACGTTTGCAGGCGGACATTGCTCAGACGCAGATTCTCGATATTCCAGCTGCCGTCGGCGACCTGCGTCGCTTTACCGGTCAGCTGACCGCGCGCCAGATCGCCACCGAAATTACTCAGTGTCAGATTCTTGTTGTTGATATTGCCCTGAATCAGCACGTTTTCAGCCGGAAGCCCGTTTACGGTCAGGCTCGATGCGCTCAACTGGAAAACGGCTTTATCACCCAAAAGCTGATTCGGTTTCGGTTGCCACGGCGAAATACCGGCATTAATTTGCTGCCCCTGAATATCGAGGCCTGTGGTATTGCCGGTCAGTGCCATCTTGCTCAGTTGCAGCGTATTGGCCTGTAAGGGCAGCTTGATGGCGGAAGGGC
Source organism: Rahnella sp. BCC 1045 (assembly GCF_019049615.1). Taxonomy (NCBI): domain Bacteria; kingdom Pseudomonadati; phylum Pseudomonadota; class Gammaproteobacteria; order Enterobacterales; family Yersiniaceae; genus Rahnella; species Rahnella sp. BCC 1045. The sequence continues at coordinate 17,779 of NZ_JAFMOZ010000127.1, forward strand.
TAACGTTCAGGCGGCCATTGGCCAGAACAACGTGATCGAAAAAGTAAGGGTCAGTAATCTGACGCCAGCTCAAATCGAGATCCACTTCTCCGGCGTTCAGAATTTCAGGCTGATTTTTTTGCCCGAAGATGACATTCGTCAGCGTGATGCGGCCAGGCATTGACCAGTTGTGATCCAGCTTTTCTACCGAGAGCCGGTACTCGCTGTTGTCGCTTATCCAGCGGCTGACCCAGCCGGCAGCCCAGCGGGTTTGTAATAGGACGTACACCAGTACGATCGCCAGCACCAGAAGTAAGGCGAACGTCAGCAAAATTTTACCGATAAATCTCATCGTCTGGAGCCCTGTAACGGGAAAAAGGAAAAAAGATTCTTTGTTTATGCCGCAAACAGCGACTTTTCTCAACAGGTTAGCAGAAGGGAGACAATAAAAAGCGGCAGGGGTTCCAGACCTGCTGCCGCTGTTGCACGTGGATTACATCCCGTGATTACTTTTCGTGAGGGAAAACCAGATTCAGAACTATCGCAGTAATCCCGCCCGCCGCGATGCCGGAAGACAGCAGCGTTTTAATCCAGTCTGGCGCGAATTGCAGGATCAGCGGCTGCTGGGAAACGCCCATGCCGACGGCCAGTGAAAGTGCCATGATCATAATCGCGCGGCGGTTCAGGCGCTCGCGGGAAACAATACGCACGCCGGAAGCGGCAATCGTACCGAACATCACGATGGTTGCGCCGCCTAAAACGGGCTCAGGAATGTGCTGCACAAACCCGGCAACCGCAGGGAAAAGCCCCAGTACGATCAGCATCAGCGCAACCACGAAGCCAACATAACGGCTGGCTACGCCGGTCAGCTGAATCACGCCGTTGTTCTGGCCGAAACAGGAGTTAGGGAAGGTATTGAATACGGCTGACAGCATTGAGTTCAGGCCGTTAGCCAGCACGCCGCCTTTGATGCGTTTCATGTACAGAGGGCCACTGACCGGCTGCTCGGAAACGTCAGATGTCGCAGTGATATCACCGATGGTTTCCAGCGACGTCACCATAAAGATAAGCATCAGCGGGATGAGCAGATTCCAGTCGAAGCCAAGGCCGTAATACAACGGCGTCGGTAACGTAATCCAGTTGCTCTGCGCGGCTGGTGCCACGTCAGGCAACATGCCCATCATCCAGGCCGCCAGATACCCTACCGCCATGGCGATAACCAGAGAAGCGACGCGCATATAGGGATTACGCTGGCGGTTGAGCAGAATGATAACCACCAGAACGACGGCGGCCAGAATCAGGTTTTTAGGTGCGCCAAAAGTATGATTACTCATCGCCGCATAGCCGCCACCAATCGACGTCAGCCCGACCTGAATCAGCGAAAGACCGATAATCATGACGACGATGCCGGAAACCAGCGGGGTGATGACGCGGCGTGCAAGGTGCAGGAAACGCGACAAAACGATTTCGGTACAAGAAGCCAGCATCAATGTGCCAAACAGCGCGGCCATCATTGTCGGAACGTCAGCGCCGCCGTTTTTCAGCGCCAGACCGCCCATAATCAGCGGCGAGACAAAGTTAAAGCTGGTGCCCTGAATTGAAAGCAGTCCGGAACCGACGGGACCCCAGGTTTTAATTTGCAGAATGGAAGCCAGGCCCGAAGCAAACAGCGACATGCTGATAATGTGCTGAGTGTCCTGCGCAGGTAATCCCAGCGCCTGACAAATCAGTAATGCGGGGGTGATCACCGCGACAAACATTGCCAGTAAATGCTGACAGGCGGCAAAGAGAGTCTGAGGTATTGGCGGACGGTCTTCGAGCCGGTAAATCAGTTCACTTTTTGGCTGGGGGGAAAGGTCTGGTTGCTGAGAGTCTTGTTCTGTGGTTTGCGAACTCATGTTATGGCATTCCAATAAGCGGCAAAGCGGGCATTTTTATTGAAATACGCGACAAAAGCAAACGTTTGCTAACGACAATTTAAACTGTGAAATCTTCGTTAAAAAATCTTTTGTGAACTGTTTGCCCGGCTGAGGTTTTTTCTGAGAAGGTCTTGTTCTGTTTTGTACGGGAAATCGGGTAATTCCGGTGGGAGACTGAAGAAAAACAGGCGCCGGGATAAAAGCTACGGCGCCTGTTTCAGGCTTTCTGTTTCTTCACTTATCGCTTACTGAGTAGCCTCTGCTTTTTCCGTAAACACGGCTTCAGCTTCCGCTGCTTTTTCCTGCGTCAGCAACTGCTTCTCATAAACCTTGAAGAACGGATAGTAAATCACCATCGAAAGCGCCATCAGTATGATGACCAGAAGTGACACTTTAAAGTCCCAACCCATTGCCCAGGCAGCACCAATCGGCGCAGGGGACGTCCATGGAACCAGCGAAATCATATGTGGCAGAAGATCGGTTGAGACAGCGGTGTAGGCAATAACGGCATTCACCATCGGTGCCAGCAGGAAGGGAATGAAAAATACCGGATTCATGACAATCGGCGTGCCGAAAATCACCGGCTCATTGATGTTAAAGCAGCTGGGAACCAGGCTGAGTTTCCCCATTGTACGCAGATGCGCGGACTTACTGCGACAAAACAGCAGCACCAGTCCCATTGTCGCGCCGGAGCCGCCGATGACGATCAGGAAGTTCCAGAACGCTTCGGTCATGATGTGCGTCATCGGCAAACCGGCGGCGAGGTCGGTCTGGTTAAGGCCGAGATTGGTTAACCAGAAAGCCTGCAACATGCCGGAAACGATGGCCGAACCATGAATACCGGCGAACCACAGCAGATGGCAAATTAGTACCGCCAGAAGTACGGCGGGCAGGGAGTCAGCGGCGGAAATCAACGGCTCGAACAGCGCCATAATTGCCTGTGGTAACAGCATGTCGAAGCCCGACTGCACCAGCAAACTCAGCGGGAAAAGAGTCACCACCACCGCAATAATCGGGATCAGCAAATCAAACGAATGCTTAATGTTGGAAGGTACCTGTTCAGGTAGCCGTATGCCAATATTGTATTTTTTCAGCAAGCGTGTCAGTTCGGTCACATAAATCGCCACCAGAATTGCGGTGAAAATCCCTACGCCGCCCAGTGCGGCTGTAGACATTTTCTCATCAATCTGAGGCGCAGCCACCAGCAGAAAAGACATCAGCGACAGCATCGCGGTCATAAACGGGTCAAGCTTGTAGCTTCGCGCCAGATTGTAGGCAATGGCCGCAGCGATGTAGATCGACATAATCCCCATCGTCATATTAAACGGCGTCAGAATCTGTACTTCATATTTTGCCGACAGTTCCAGCCAGCTTCGGGCAAATCCCCATGAGGATTCAGGAGAGAAAGGTGGATGTACAAAAACCAGCAAAAAGGACCCTACAATCATAAACGGCATTGCTGAAATAAACCCGTCACGCACCGCCATGACATGGCGCTGGGAAGATAACCGGGCCGCAAACGGGCTGATTTTCTGTTCTATAAAATCAAAGAGGGACTGGCTGATACTCATGATGATTTTGGCCTTATGGTGAGGGGATCTGACAGGCTTACCTTAATTATCATCAGTGTAGTGGCGGGGTGTGAAACCGGTTACCGACTTTACCCCAGTCTGTGAAGGTCATCAAATAACCAGAAGGCTTGATGGTTTTGAGGCAGAAATGAGCAAAAGTTGGGTTAATACATTGAAGCCAAAACATCATTTTCAATAATGTTTTGGCGTTTCAGAAAGAAAAAGAAAAGTCGAAAAGCATAAGAATTATGCGTTGGTATAACGCACTCTTTCCGGCAGCCAGCGCTCAATCAGCGCTTTGGCATGATCGGGGAACTGCTGCTGGAGATACCGTGCAATGCGCTGTACGTCGGGGATCATAGCCTGATCGCGCAGCAAGTCAGCCACTTTAAATTCAGCGCTACCTGTCTGGCGTGTGCCCAGTAATTCACCCGGCCCGCGGATTTCTAAATCCTGCTGAGCAATGACAAAACCATCGTTGCTGTCGCGTAAAACCTGCAAGCGCTTCTGCGCTGTTTTGCTGAGCGGTGTTTTGTATAACAACACGCAGTGGGATGCGACAGCACCACGCCCGACGCGGCCACGCAGCTGGTGTAACTGCGCCAGCCCGAGGCGTTCCGGGTTTTCGATGATCATCAGGCTGGCGTTGGGCACGTCGACGCCCACTTCGATGACGGTTGTCGCCACCAGAAGCTGCACCTCGCCCTTTTTGAACGCCTGCATAACGGCTTGTTTTTCCTGCGCTTTCATCCGGCCATGAACCAGCCCGATATTCAGCGCAGGCAGGGCTTCTTTCAGCCCTTCCCATGTGGCTTCCGCTGCCTGAGCTTCCAGCATTTCGGATTCTTCAATCAGCGTACAAACCCAGTAAGCCTGGCGGTTTTCCTGCTCACAGGCGCTTTTAACGCGGCTGATGATATCGCTGCGGCGAGTATCAGGGATCGCAACCGTCGTTACCGGCGTTCTGCCAGGCGGAAGTTCATCGATTACTGACGTATCCAAATCGGCGTAAGCGGTCATCGCCAGCGTTCTCGGGATTGGCGTTGCGGTCATGATCAGCTGATGCGGATGGAATCCCTGTTGCAGACCTTTCTCCCATAGTGCCAGCCGCTGATGAACGCCAAAGCGGTGTTGTTCATCAATGATCACCAGCGATAATGAGGAGAACAGAACCTGTTCCTGAAAGATCGCGTGAGTCCCGACGACCATCGAAACCTGACCACTGGCAATCGCATCCTGCTGCGCCATTCTGGCTTTGCCTTTTTGTTTTCCGGCCAGCCATCCGACCTGAATACCCAGCGGTTCGAACCACTGACGGAAATTATTAGCATGCTGCTCGGCGAGTAATTCAGTGGGCGCCATCAGCCCGACCTGCTGACCCTGCGCAATCGCACAAAGCGCGGCAAGTGCCGCTACCAGCGTTTTACCTGAACCGACGTCGCCCTGAACCAGACGCATCATCGGATAGTTTTTTGCCAAATCCTGTTCGATTTCAGCCACCACGCGCTGTTGTGCGCCGGTCGGGCTGAACGGCAACAAGGCCAGAAACTGATTTTTCAGGCGATCGTCATGATGCAGCGGCATGGCTTTATAGCTTTGCGTGCCGGCGCGAACGGCCAGCATGCTGAGATTGTGCGCCAGCAACTCTTCCATAATCAGACGTCGTTGTGCCGGGTGATGTCCTTTCTCCAGATCGGCCAGCTGAATATCTGGTGGTGGCCGGTGCAGTAAATGCAGCGCCTGTGGAAGCGGAATTAACGAGCGGCTCAGTTCTTCCGGCAACAGTTCAGCGATGGGCACGGTATCGAGTAATTCCAGCGCCTGATCGGTCAGTTTACGCAGTGTGGCCTGACGGATGCCTTCCGTTGTCGGATAAACTGGCGTCAGCGATTCCTGCAAAACCACTTCGCTGTTTTCACCCTGAATACGATATTCCGGATGAATAATTTCGGCGCCAATTGTCCCGCGTTTAATTTCACCATACGCGGTGACACGACGGCCTGCAGCCAGACTGTTTTTCATCGCGGCGTTAAAATTGAAGAAGCGTAATGTCACCATGCCGGTGCCGTCACTTATCTGACAGGTCAGCATTCTGCGGCGGCCAAAACTGATATCACTGCGCAGTACTTCGCCTTCTATAGTCGCGAAAATACCGGGCTGTAAATCATTGATGGTGTAGAGGCGGGTACGGTCTTCATAACGTAAAGGGAGATGTAGCAATAAATCCTGAATAGTTTCAAGACCGAGTTTAGCGAGTTTGTCTGCCTGACTGGCTCCGACGCCGGAAAGCGACGTCAGCGGGATTGCGTCGAGCAGGCGGCCTTTCATCTTTTTTTCACCGTCATTTGCATCGCTGACCACCATTCATCATCAGCAATAATTTGACCCTTCTCATCAATGAACGGGCGCGGTAATTTCTTACGTTGTGCCACATGAGATAAGACCGGATAGCCACCTTCAAAGAGCAGACGTTGCTGTTCTTTCTCACTTAAAACGCTTTTATCGCGAGTATACATTCCGGCATTTTCACGCTGACGCTGAGCTTCGTACAGGATTAAAGCGGAGGCCACAGACACATTCAGCGACTGTACCATCCCGATCATCGGAATAATAATATCGCTGTCTGCAAGAGCCAGCGCTTCGGGAGTAATACCGGTTTTTTCCTGCCCCAGCAAAATGCAGGTCGGGCGGGTGTAATCAATCGCACGGAAATCGACGGCTTTTTCAGACAGGTTGGTCGCAAGAATTTGCATACCTTGCGCCTTCATTTGTGCGACGGCATCCTGAATTATTTTGTGTGTTTTGACCTGAACCCAGCTGTTGCTGCCTGCAGCGGAAGACACTAACGTCTTCATTCGGGTCGTTGGCCAGACTGCGTGGATTTGGTGAACGCCGACGGCGTCGGCGGTCCGGATGACAGCAGAAACGTTATGCGGTTTATGCACCTGTTCCATGCAGACCGTCAGGTCTGGCTGTCGGGCCGCAAGCATTTCACGGATACGCGCATAACGTTCTGGGGTCATAACAATCAGTTTCGGTTGCGGGTAACTTTGATGACGTCCGGCATGATACGAATTTTACGCATGATATTCGCCAGATGAACGCGGTCGCGGGTCGTCAGGCGGATAAAGGCACTGTATACGCGGCCGTCTTTTTCTTCAGTGCTCAGGCTCTGGATATTTGACTGCGCGGCGTTAATCGCAGCGGTCAGATTTGCCAGAGCGCCCTGATGGTTGAACATGTCGACTTTGATTTCCGCAATAAATTCCTGATCGGTTTCCTGGTGATCGTCCCAGTCAACGGCCATGAATTTCTCAGGTTCTTTCTGATAACCGCGAATGTTACGACAGGACTCGTGATGAATAACCAGTCCTTTACCCGGACTCACGTGAGCAATAATCGGGTCGCCCGGAATAGGGCGGCAGCATTTCGCGAAGGTAATCAGTACGCCGTCTGCGCCTTTGATTGGCAGATTACGTGTGCCCGATGTTGCCATTGAAGACTGATCACCCATCAGATTTTTAGCCACGACGACGCTCATGGCGTTGCCGAGACCAATTTCAGCCAGCAAATCGTCCATCGCCGCGAGCTTCATGCGGTCGAGTTCGTTTTTGATATTCTCTGGCGGAATGTCTGACAATTTCTTACCGGCACCCAGCGCATGGTTCAGCAGACGTCGGCCGAGCGAAACGGAATCATCACGTTTCAGGTTCTTGAGCATCTGACGAATTTTGGCGCGAGCGCGTGAGCTGACGACAAAGTTGAGCCATGCTGCATTCGGACGGGCGCCCGGCGCGGTAATGATTTCGATTGTCTGACCGCTGGTCAGCGGCTGCGAGAGCGGATAAGGCTGGCGATCGACACGTGCACCCACACAGGCATGGCCGATATCGGTATGCACGGCATAAGCAAAGTCGACCGGTGTCGCGCCCGCAGGCAATTCGACAATACGGCCTTCCGGCGTGAAGACGTAAATCTCGTCGGGGAACAGATCCGATTTAACGCTCTCGATAAATTCAAATGAGTTACCCGCGCTCTGTTGCAGTTCTAGCAGACTTTGCAACCAGCGTTGCGCACGAATCTGCGCCGTCGTGCTGGTTTCACTGTTCTCTTTATAAGCCCAGTGTGCCGCAACCCCCATCTCTGCCATCTGATCCATATCTTCGGTACGGATTTGTACCTCAACCGGAACACCGTGCGGGCCGATTAAAGAGGTATGCAGGGATTGATAGCCGTTGGCTTTGGGGATGGCGATGTAATCTTTAACCCGACCCGGACGCGGTTTGTACAGGCTGTGAGCCTGGCCTAATACGCGATAACAGGTATCAAGGTCTTTAACGATCACCCGGAAGGCGTAAATATCCATAATGGAATGGAAACGCTGTTCCTTAAGGTGCATTTTGCAATAGATCGAATACAGGTGTTTTTCGCGACCACTTACACGGCACTGAATACCGGCTTCGGTTAAACGGCCTTCTATCTCAGAGAGGATTTTTTGGATCATCTCTTTACGGTTACCCCGCGCAGCTTTCACCACTTCTTTGATAACGCGATAACGGTTTGGATAGAGTGCTTCGAAGCCCAGCTCTTCAAGCTCGGTTTTCAGATGGTGAATACCCAAACGGTGTGCCAGCGGGCTGTAAATTTCCAGCGTTTCGCGGGCAATGCGGCGACGTTTATCCGGGCGCAAAGAGCCCAGCGTGCGCATGTTATGGGTACGGTCAGCGAGCTTGATCAAGATGACGCGGATGTCTTGCACCATCGCCATGACCATTTTGCGGAAGTTTTCCGCCTGCGCTTCTTTCTTATCGCGGAATTTCAGCTTGTCTAACTTTGAAACGCCTTCAACCAGCTCAGCAACGCTTTTGCCAAACAGTTGCTCCATATCCTGGTAAGTTGCAGGCGTGTCTTCGATAACGTCGTGTAATAACGCCGCCATCAGAGTCTCATGATCGAGCCTCATTTCAGCCAAAATACAGGCCACGGCTACCGGGTGAGTAATATAAGGCTCACCGCTGGAGCGTGTCTGCCCCTCGTGCGCATCCCGCGCCACGAGGTAAGCCTGCACGAGGCGCTTAATTTGCTCCTCCGGCAGGTATTTTTGAATCAGTTGATTCAGGCTTTCAAAGATATACAAGTGAGATCCGTTTCGTTAATTAACGACGGCCTTCAGCGATGGCAGTCACTGCCTGAATCTCTGCGGCTTCCTGCTCTTGTTGCTCCTGACGGTCACGAACGTCGAGGATCTGATTGGTGATCAGGCCTTCTTCGATTTCGCGCAGGGCAATAACGGTGAATTTATCGTTTTCTTCAGCGACCAGTGGATCTTTACCACCAGATTGCAGCTGGCGTGCGCGACGAGCAGCCACCAACACCAGGTCAAAACGGTTACCAATTTTCTCAACAGCGTCTTGAACAGTTACGCGTGCCATATATGTGCTACTCCACAGGGTGACGAAAGACTGGGCATAATACTGAAAGTGACTTCAGTCTGCCAATAGTTTGGTGATTAATCCGTCATGACGGAGCCGCTGACGGCTCAGACGCAGACGTTCGGCGCGAATAATGGTTTTTAAATCCGATAACGCCAGATCAAAATCATCGTTCACAATTAAATAGTCGTATTCGGCAAAGTGCGTCATTTCTGCAACAGCCTGCGCCATACGTTTTGCGATAACTTCTTCGCTGTCCTGACCACGGCCACGCAGGCGGCGATCAAGCTCATCTTTTGATGGCGGCAATACGAAAATACTGCGTGCTTGCGGCATTCTTTTCCTGATCTGCTGAGCACCTTGCCAGTCGATATCCAGAAAAACGTCAACGCCAGACGCCAAAACCTGCTCAATGGCTTCACGTGAAGTCCCGTAATAATTCCCGAAAACTTCTGCGTGTTCTAAAAAGGCATCACGTTCAATCATCTCGCGAAACTCTTCTTTAGAAACAAAGAAGTAGTGCTCGCCATGTTTCTCGCCCGGACGTTCTGTACGGGTGGTATGGGAAATAGAAACCTGTGTGTCGTAGAGCGGTTGTGTTTTCAGTAAAGCCTGAATCAGACTTGATTTACCTGCTCCACTCGGGGCGGAGACAATATATAGCGTGCCTTGAACCATGATGACATTTCAACTGATTGGGTTGATAGGAAGTATGCGAAGAGTGATCTCTCGCACAGTATACACGCTCGCCGCATTCGGTGCAGCGTTCCGACGTATTTCATCGTAACTAAGCCCGGGAAAACAGCCCCACTTTGTGGAATTACGCGCTGTATTCCAAAATTTCTTTGTATTACAGCAACGAATGAAATAACCAGGAAAGCATCTCGCAAGAACGAACATTGGCACTGGCAGATAAAATACCGACAGCGTTTACTGGCACCCACAAGGAGGTGCTTATGCGCCGTTTCATTCTTTTTATCAGTGTGTTCTGTTTTATTTTCCCAACGGTTGCCGGTGAGATATTTCCGCAAGATTGTCCTGCATGGTCAGCGGCTCAGCTGAACCGGGAAACACATAAGCTTTCGGAGCAACTGGCTCAATGGGACAAGGCGTACCATGAATCAGGAAGCAGCCCGATCGAAGATTCTGTTTACGATAACCTGCGACAGAAACAGAGTAAGTGGCTGCAGTGCGCCGGATTGCCATTGCCTGAGCTTACGGTGCCGGGTGGCGATGATGCCACCATTGCTCACCCTGTAGCACATACCGGGCTCAATAAATTACGCGATAAACAGGGCGTATCAGACTGGATGCGCGGCCGTAAAAATCTCTGGGTGCAGCCTAAAGTCGACGGTGTGGCCGTTTCGCTGATTTACCGGCATGGCAAACTGGCGGCCCTGCTAAGCCGGGGCGATGGTGCTAAAGGCCAGAACTGGACGGTTAAAGCGGCTTCCATTCCGTCAATTCCACTCAATATTGCCGACAAAAGCCCGGAACTGGTATTGCAGGGCGAGCTGTATCTGAAGATGACCGGTCATCAACAAAGTGTTGAAGGTGGCATGAATGCGAGATCGAAAGTGGCGGGCGCCATGATGCGAAATTCGATATCCGATCAGCTCAGTGAGTTTGGCATCTTCATCTGGTCTTGGCCTGACGGGCCTGCCGATATGCAGGAACACCTCCAAAAACTTAGTGCTTTAGGTTTCCCTGAAGTTTCTCAATTCACACTTGCAGTTAACTCTGTGGAAGATGTATCGAAATGGCGGGATACCTGGTTTCTCCAGCCGCTGCCTTTTGCGACCGACGGCGTGGTGATCCGCCAGCAAGAAGAGCCATCCGGAAAATACTGGATGAATAAACCCGCTACATGGGCAGTTGCGTGGAAATACCCGCCCGCAAGACAACTCACAGAAGTCTCCGGTATTACAACAACCACGGGGCGAAGTGGAAAAGTCACCGTAATTCTGAACCTGAAGACGCTGAAACTGGACGATAAATCGGTGAGTAAAGTCAGTGTAGGCTCGGTTGCCCGCTTTAAATCATGGGATGTGTTGCCCGGTGATCAGGTGGCTATCAGTCTGGCCGGTCAGGGGATCCCGCGGCTTGATGATGTCACGTGGCGCGTGAGCGAACGCCCCGAAATAAACCTTCCTGATCCACAACAATATGATGCGCTTTCTTGCTTCACGCCGGAGCCCGGTTGCGCGCAGCAGTTTCTCTCGCGCCTTGTCTGGCTAAGCGGTCCTGAAGGACTAGATATGGCCGGGTTTGGTGGTGCGACGTGGCAAAAGTTGTTCGAGAGGATTTCGGCTGATTCACTGGTGGCGTGGTTAAATCTGAATGAGAAGGACATGGCGGCTGTGCCGGGGATTAGTGTTAAGCAGGCGCAGAAGCTGGCGGCGCAAATCCAGTTGGCACGGGATAAAGGTTTCAGACACTGGCTGTCAGCATTGGGTTTTCCTACCTTTGCCCTGAAGTTTGCGGAGCAAAGGCAAAACTGGGGTCAGCTGGAACAACTGACTTCCGGTGATTGGGAAACAAAGGCCGGCGTTGGGCAAAAACGGGCCCGTCAGGTTTACGGCTTTATTCATCACCCGCAGGTTATGGCGCTGGCCGAGCGGCTAAAGCAGGCAGAACTGCCTGCTTTTCAGTAGTGTACAAAGCCAGCCGATAACTTAATGGTCTGAGTGCGGGTAGTTGAAAACCGGCAGGCCGAGACGAAAGCGCAGCGCGATAAGACGTGCGATAAAACCGACAAGCAGGGTGATGATCACCACCAGATTGTGCGGTAACGCGAGGTATTGCAGGCCGATATAAACCCAGGCGGAGGCGAAAGAGATCCCTGCGTAGATTTCTTTCTGGAAAACCAGCGGGATCTGATTACACATCATATCCCTCAGTACGCCGCCGAAAACGCCAGTAATCACTGCACAGACTGAAGCAATAATTGCGCCGTGACCCATATCAAGCGCAACCTGCGTCCCGATGATTGAAAACACCACCAGGCCTACGGCATCAAGCACAAGAAATAGCCGGCGAAGATGTTGCATCAGTGGGGCCAGCCAGGTCGTCATAATGGCAGCAACGGCAACAATGACGATGTATTCCGGATGCTTAACCCAACCTAAAGGATAGTGTCCGAGCAACATGTCACGAACAGAGCCGCCACCAATAGCAGTCGCCGCTGCGATAATAATGACGCCAAAGGAGTCCATTTTACGACGCCCGGCCGCCAGAGCTCCCGTCATGGCTTCTGCGGTGATCCCAATAATATAAAGAACTGTGAGTAACATGAATGTTCGCCGGACAAATCAGTAAGTGAGAAAGCAGGAGCCGCGTAGAGTAATGAGCTTTTCATAAACTCTCGATTGAATTTTTCTTTTGCATCTTATTTCAGATTATTAAAACTAATGTTATTTACGCATCAGTCAGGCTAAACAAAAGGCTCGGGAAGGATTCTGGCTTATTTTAGATTAGAAAAACAGTTATCGCATGCCAGTTTGTTCATCCTTCTTTCGTTTTCTACCTGAAGTGTCTCTCCCATAAAGGTGAAAAGTGTCTATTTTTAAGTTACGATTATTTAAAATCGTCACTAAAAGACGCAAGACCCAATGATTTTATCTGTCCGGAGGAGTGTATGAAGCCCGAAATTCCGGTTGCGTTAACTCAGCGTGGACCAGCTGAACACGAACGGCGCGAACAAATTATTGATGCGGCATTTGAGCACTTTCGTCTGTATGGTTATGCCAAAACGTCTGTGGCGGATCTGGCGAAATCGATCGGTGTTTCAAGTGCTTATATTTATAAATTTTTTGAGTCAAAACAGGCGATTGGTGAAGCCATCTGTTCCCAGCGTGTCGGTCAGATTGATCAGGCTTTGCTGCTGATTGCCCAGAGTGACCAAAGTGCAACTCTGCGCCTGCGTTCAATTTTTAAAACGTTGTTAACACGTAGTCTGGATCTCTTCTTTCAGGATCGAAAGTTACACGACCTGGCTGCGACAGCTTCTGCGCAGCAGTGGAAATCCACGCGAAATCACCGGGCTATGATGTATGCCATCGTTGAAAAAATAGTCAGCGACGGGCGTGAGTCTGGCGAATTTGAACGTAAAACGCCGTTGGATGAAGTCTGTATGGCCATCACCAGCGTAACGACTCCGTTCTCTCACCCGCTGTTACTGGAACAAAAAACGCCGGAGCAACTGGAAGAACGCGTTCAGGCCATTACCGGTCTGGTTCTGCGCAGTCTGGCAAAATAGTCACGACAAAAATTTCGAGTTACGGGTTTACAAAATCGTAATTCGTCACATACTGTCAGCCTTTAATTAAATCGTTTCTGCCCGCTGGTGGAAGTTTCAGCAGAAACTTATGTCTTCAACAGACAGAGAGGAAAGTTTTATGACTCATCGTCGAGTGGTTATTACCGGCATGGGGGCTGTGAGTCCTCTGGGCTGTGATATCGAAACTATCTGGAAGCGCCTGCTGGCCGGTCAGTCTGGTATCCGCGTTTTGCCGGAAGAAATTGTTGAAACACTGTCCGTGAAAATTGGCGGTCAGGTACAAACTAAAGAACAGGATCCTGAATCAGGTTTCGATCCTGACCTGTTTGTTGTGCCGAAAGACCAGAAGAAAATGGACCGTTTCATTCTTTTCGCCATGGCAGCTGCCGATATGGCGATTGCGAATTCAGGCTGGAAAGCGGAAACCGCTGAACAGCAGGAACGTACTGCAACCGTCATCGGTTCTGGTATCGGTGGTTTCCCGGCGATTGCACATGCTGTGCGCACCAACGACAGCCGCGGTGCTAAGCGTTTATCCCCGTTCACCATTCCTTCATTCCTGGTGAATCTGGCATCTGGCCAGGTTTCCATAAAACACCAGTTCAAAGGTCCAATCGGTGCGCCGGTTACCGCATGTGCGGCGGGTGTTCAGGCAATCGGTGATGCGGTTCGTTTGATTCGCAATGATGAAGCGGATGTTGCACTGTGTGGTGGCGCTGAAGCAGCTATCGATACCGTGAGCCTGGGTGGTTTCGCGGCGGCAAAAGCGATGTCTACCGGCCACGAAGATCATCCGGAAAAAGCATCCCGTCCATTTGACAGCGCCCGCGACGGCTTTGTGATGGGCGAAGGCGCAGGCATGCTGGTTATCGAAGAACTGGAACACGCGAAAGCGCGTGGTGCAAAAATTCTCGCTGAGATCGTCGGTTACGGTACCAGCGGCGACGCTTATCACATGACTTCCGGTGCAGAAGACGGCAACGGTGCCGGGCGTGCGATGAAAATTGCTTTGCGTCAGGCGGGGATTCAGCCTTCAGACGTGCAGCATTTGAATGCGCATGCGACCTCTACGCCGGTGGGCGACCTGGGTGAAATCAATGCGATTAAAACCCTGTTCGGCACCGACGGTAAGCTGGCGGTGACGTCCACCAAATCTGCTACCGGGCATTTGCTGGGCGCGGCGGGTGGTCTGGAAACCATCTTCACTATTCTGGCCGTTCGCGACCAGATTGTTCCGCCAACGCTGAACCTTGAAAACAAAGATGCCGCGGCAGAAGGCCTGAACATCGTCGGCAATACGGCGCAGAAGCACGGCATTACTTACGCGCTGTCCAACGGCTTTGGTTTTGGCGGTGTGAATGCTTGTGTACTGCTGAAACGTTGGGAAGATTAATTTCTTTCTGAATTTCAGAGCTAAAGCATAAAAAAACGCCTCCGGTCAGGCTGACGGGAGGCGTTTTTTATTGCATCAGATCAGATGATTTACTCAATGTTCTGGATCTGTTCGCGCATTTGTTCGATAAGGACTTTCAGCTCGATGGCGGATGTTGTGACATCGGCATTGATCGATTTGGATGCCAGCGTGTTCGACTCGCGGTTAAATTCCTGCATCATGAAATCAAGACGACGGCCGACCGCCTCATCTTTCTTCATGATTTTATGCGTTTCTTTAACGTGCGCTTCCAGACGGTCCAGCTCTTCTGCAACATCAACACGCTGCGCCATCAGAACCAGTTCCTGCTCTAGGCGGGTATTTTCCAGCTGTACCTGCGCGTCTTCCAGCTTGCTGACCAGACGCTCGCGCTGCCATTGCAGGATATTGGGCATCTGGGCACGGACTTTGATGACTTCTGCGCTAACGCCATCAAGGCGTTGTTCGATCATTGTTTTCAGTGCGGCGCCTTCGCTTTCGCGGGCAGCGATGAAATCATCGAGAGCTGTTTCCAGCTCGAGCAGCAGTTCAGTGCTGATTGCATCCAGATCCTGCTCTTCGGCCAGCATGACACCCGGCCAGCGCAGAACTTCCAGCGGATTAATCTCGCCTTCGTCGCTTTGCATTTTTACCCATTGCGCCGCTTCAACCAGCTGTTTCGCCAGTTTTTCATTCAGTTGCAGAGTGCTTTGCGCGCCCGGATCGAGATCAAAACGCAGATTACATTCGACTTTACCGCGGGTCAGCCGGGCACGAATGCGCTCGCGAATAACCGGCTCCAGGCTGCGAAATTGCTCTGGCAGACGGATGTAAGTTTCGAGATAACGTTGGTTTACC
This sequence comes from Rahnella sp. BCC 1045, assembly GCF_019049615.1. Classification (NCBI taxonomy): domain Bacteria; kingdom Pseudomonadati; phylum Pseudomonadota; class Gammaproteobacteria; order Enterobacterales; family Yersiniaceae; genus Rahnella; species Rahnella sp. BCC 1045. The sequence goes on from NZ_JAFMOZ010000127.1 coordinate 33,228, forward strand.
GAGCGAAGTTCCCACGCGGCGCTGCCCCAGTCACCCTTAATTTCGCGTCGGGCATAAGCGGTCATACTACGGATCATGTATGCGTACCTGTTAATGTAAAGATGCAGCGATTATAGCCCCGGTAAGCGGGTCATGATAGGCATTACCTCGCGAAGTCCGTATAATGCGCAGCCAAACACGATTCGCGACCCGGAGAACTATCCATGCGTCCAGCAGGCAGAAATGCACAACAAGTACGCCCCGTAACACTGACCCGCCATTACACTAAACACGCTGAAGGTTCCGTGCTGGTGGAGTTTGGTGATACCAAAGTGCTGTGTACCGCGACGGTCGAAGAAGGCGTTCCGCGTTTCCTGAAAGGTCAGGGACAAGGTTGGATCACGGCTGAATACGGTATGCTGCCACGCTCCACGCACAGCCGTAATGCGCGTGAAGCCGCGAAAGGCAAACAAGGCGGTCGTACCCTTGAAATTCAGCGTCTGATTGCCCGCTCATTGCGTGCGGCAGTGGATCTCAAAAAACTGGGTGAATTCACCATCACGCTGGACTGCGATGTTTTGCAGGCTGACGGCGGCACGCGTACTGCGTCCATTTCCGGAGCCTGTGTGGCGCTGGCAGATGCACTGAACGCGCTGGTAGCAGCGGGTAAACTGAAAGCCAATCCGATGAAAGGGATGGTTGCCGCCGTCTCTGTGGGTATTGTCAAAGGCGAAGCGCTTTGCGACCTTGAGTATGTCGAAGATTCGGCAGCTGAAACGGACATGAACGTCGTGATGATGGAAGATGGCCGCATGATTGAAGTGCAGGGCACCGCAGAAGGCGAGCCGTTCAGTCATGAGGAGTTGCTCAGTTTACTGGCCCTCGCCAGAGGGGGCATCGACACTATCTTCCAGGCGCAGAAAGCGGCGCTGGCGGAATAATTTTTTAAGGCGACTGAGAAGTCGCCTTTTTTATGGCCTGCGGGCTGACAATTGCAGATATAAGACATTATCGAGGAGACCATCAATGAAAGCCTATCAGCGCCAGTTTATTGAGTTTGCACTGAACAAACAGGTTTTGAAATTCGGCGAGTTTACCCTGAAGTCCGGGCGCATAAGTCCTTACTTCTTCAATGCCGGTTTGTTTAACACTGGCCGTGATCTGGCGTTACTGGGACGTTTTTACGCTGAAGCATTGATGGATTCAAAAATTGATTTCGATTTAGTTTTCGGCCCGGCCTATAAAGGGATTCCGATTGCAACCACCACTGCCGTCGCGCTGGCTGAGCATCATGAACGCGATGTGCCGTATTGTTTCAACCGCAAAGAAGCCAAAGATCACGGTGAAGGTGGTTTATTGGTGGGCAGCCCTCTTCAGGGCCGCGTCATGCTGGTTGATGATGTGATTACCGCCGGTACAGCTATCCGTGAGTCCATGGAAATCATCAATGCTCACAATGCAACGCTAGCGGGCGTTCTGATTTCTCTGGATCGTCAGGAACGTGGCCGCGCGGATATCTCTGCGATTCAGGAAGTTGAACGGGACTATCATTGCAAAGTGATTTCAATTATTACGCTGGCCGACCTGATTGAGTATCTGGAAGAAAAAGCGGAAATGGCGGACCATCTGGCTGCTGTGAGGGCTTACCAGCAGGAGTATGGCGTTTAATCTCGGGTAAAACTTTATAAGGCAGGGATGTCATGACACAAACTGAAGCAGGCAGCAAAGAATGGATGCCTTCGCGGGCAGCAGAGTTTCTCTGTCGCCAGACGGAGCGGCTGGTTAAAGGCAAAAGCCTGACACCCGCAGAATGCCAGCGTATTTATGATTTCTGCGGTGTCCGGCCTGATTATCCGCAATGGCGAAGATTTCTGGTGCCGTTACTCTCGCTGCTGGGATTGTTATCGCTCGTCGCGGCTGCCGTCTTTTTTGTCGCCTGGAACTGGGCAGATATGCCGAAGATGGCAAAGTTTGCGCTGGCAGAGTTGTTGGTCGTTGCGCTTACCGTCGTGGTCTGGTGGCGCTGGTATGACGGACTTGCGCGTAGTGCCTTACTGGCGGCCGCTCTCAGTTTTGGCGCGCTGTTTGCCCTCTATGGGCAGATTTATCAGACGGGGGCCGACAGCTGGGAGTTGTTCAGAGCCTGGCTGTTGGTTTTCCTGCCTTTAGCCCTCATCGCCCGACAGAACAGTTTGTGGTTCTGCTCCTGGTTGCTTGCCAATCTTACCTTTCAGCTCTATTACGTCACGGTGTCTATGTCCCTGATGGACAGCGCGGCATTTGATGGTCTCGACTATTTTCCCTCCACCGCACTTTATAGTTATTTGATTGTGCAGGTGTTGTGTCTGGTTACGCGTGAAGTGCTTGCCCTGCGGGCAATTAAACACAATCCTAAGTCGTGGCTCGCCAGTCGTTGGTTCTCCCGTGTGATGGCCGGTTTTCTCCTGTTAATGCTGACTTCCATCGTTGCCGGAAATGTATCCGGCTGGCGTTACGGTTCCCCTCATCACTTTGCGACGGCGTTATGGCTGCTCGTTTTACTGGCGGGCTACTTCTTCTACCGCTACCGCCATCCTGACCTGTGTATGCTGACGCTGGGGACGGCCAGTGGAGCGGCCATCGGGTGCGTGTTGATCATGCAGATGTTCGACAGTTCTTATGATGTGGGTGGTCTGTTTATGCTGGGCTGTCTGATGGCTCCATGGCTGGCGGGATGTGGCGCTTTGATGCTCCACTGGCGGCGTAAACTCTATGAGAACCAGCCGGTCGAGGTTTCCTTCACGAAAGTGGCATTGCTGACCGAACAGTTACGCCGACATAATTTGCTTAATCAGACGCAAATTGAAGAGATTCAGCAATACGATCACTCGTCTCATCTCCCCTGGTATCTGCGGCTGACGCTGGGTGTCGGTGGCTGGGTGGCGGCCATGATCATTCTGTTCCTGCTGATACTGGTGCTCTATGTTGCCGGCCTGCTCAATGACCCTAATGCTGCCACTGTGATTATCCCTTCGCTGATCCTTGCCTTGGTCGCGGGCGGATTTCTTCGCGCGCAGGGTGTGAGCAAACATCATATCGGACTGGCATGGGCGATAGCGGCAACCTGTGGCCTGTGCTTTGGCTTCTGTATGCTCTTTGAAGCCAGTTGGGATATGTATTTTCTGGTGGGCTCACTTTGTTCATTGCCGGTTCTCGCAGTGATGGCGCTGGCGATGGCAGATCGTACATTCCGCTTTATGGCGGTAACAGCGGCGACTTTTTTACTGATACTTTCCGGCAATTTGCTGGCCGGGATGTATTTACCGCCAGTCGTCAGTTTTTGTGTGGTTTCAGCGCTGATTGCTGTCATTGTGATTTTCTGGCTGTGGATTATCAGGGAACAAATTAACTTAACAGCCACTGCAGGCGCTGAGGCTGTTTCCCCTCTCCTCTGGGGGATCCCGTCCGGCCTGATATTGCAGTGTTTTTCCGGTATTAATTCCTCACTTTTCTTTGATTTTTTCTGGCGGCCAGCAGGGTATTTCACGCTTTCGACGGGAACCGGCGCAGGTATTGCCGCAGGTTTAATCATCGGGTGTTTGTATCAGACGGTGGTGAAAAAGACGTCATCAGCGCCGCTGCTTCTGGTTGCTGCTTTGTTGTGCGGTTTCGCTGCTTATTATGCACCGGGAATCGGCCTGGGCCTGTGGTTATTACTGATGGCGCGTTATCAGGGAAGTCAGGGGGTTTTGGCCGCCAGCGGCTGTTTCCTCGCGCTTTATGTTATTGACTGGTATTACTTCCTCGGTGTCAGTTTATTGCAGAAATCCCTTCTGATGTTTGTCACTGGCGTGGCGCTGCTTGCGCTGGCATTTGCCGCCAAAAAACTGATACCGGCGCGGAAGGAGGAAGCGTATGCAAACCACTAATTTGAGAAAATGGCTGGCGGGATTAGTGATACTGCTGGCGCTGATCGCCGTGAATGCCGGTATCTGGCAAAAAGAACAGATACTTAAACAGGGGGCGGTGATGATATTGCCGCTTGCACCGGTTGATCCGCGTTCTCTCATGCAGGGGGATTATATGGCTCTCAGTTATGCCATAACGCAGGCTTTGCAGCAGGAGTTATCCCGGCAACGTCAGGTGTGTGATTCGGTTCCACAGACGCCTTGCCTGCCAGTCAGTGGCAAAATTATTGTGACAGTCAATGAGCAGCGGCAGGTCACTCAGGCGAGGTTTGATAGCGGCGAGCCGCTGAAGCCAGGGGAGTTACGGGTGAAGTATCATATGAATGCCGGAATGCTGACGGTGGGAACGAATGCTTACTTTTTCCAGGAAGGTCACGGTGGGCGTTTCGCCAGCGCGCGTTATGGTGCATTTCGGGTAGGGCAAGACGGTACGGCCTTGCTGACTACGATGCTGGATGAACATGGAAAAATGATCCAGCCGTAGGGCCAAAAACAAAAGGGCCTTTCGGCCCTTTTTTGCATCTGTAACCTGTGCTGGAAAATGACGTTATTGCAGCTGAGCAGAAATCAGAGGCCAGCGTGTATCAAAGTCCTGAGTCGGACGATACTTGAATTCTGAACGCACAAACCGCGAAAGCATCCCTTCGCAAAATGCCAGTAACTGGCTGGCAAGCAGGGTTTCATCACTGATAAACCCGCTGCCTTCACGCATTTTCTTTTCCCGTAAAACCTGACGCAACTGCGCTTCAATTCGCTCAAAAAGCTGGTTGATGCGACCCTGCAGGCGATCCTGTTCGAACATCAGTGCGTGACCGGTCATAATGCGGGTGAGCCCCGGATTGCGTTCGGCAAAACCTAAAATCAGCAGCAAAATCAGACGGATTCTGTTCAATGTATCTTTTTCATCCTGCAGGATGAGATTGATACGCGTAATCAGACTGTCTTCGATAAACTCGATTAAGCTGTCAAACATCCGCGTCTTACTGGGAAAATGACGGTAAAGAGCTGCTTCTGAAACGCCTACGCTGGCGGCGAGTTTCGCGGTGGTGATCCGCTGGCTGCCATCGCTGGACTGAAGCATTTGCGCTAACGCCTGCAAAATCTCTTCGCGCCGGTTCCTTTTTGTCGTTTCTTTCTCTGCCATGTCTGAATAGACCCTTGCTAAAAAACGGCTAAAATCATGGAGAAACCGCACAACTGCCGCATGAATCGCTGTGATCCTGCGGCTTATTTCGTTCCCTTGGTGTTGTTACGGTCTGATAGTGATAAGGATCTGTTCAATATCGCGTCAAAATCTGCGGTGCTGAACAGGTTCTTATTGGCGACCTGAATGGCCGAAACCACCTTCGCCGCGTTCACTGGCGTCAAAATCTTCCACCAGATTGAATTCTGCCTGAACGACAGGCACAAATACCATCTGAGCAATGCGCTCGCCCGGTTCGATAACAAATGTAGTCTGACCACGATTCCAGACGGAAACCATCAGCTGACCCTGATAATCGGAATCGATAAGACCGACCAGGTTACCCAGAACGACGCCGTGTTTATGGCCTAAACCTGAACGTGGCAGGATAACCGCCGCCAGATTTGCATCACCGATATGGATAGCAAGACCTGTTGGCAGCAACGTCGTTTCGCCCGGTTTCAGTTCTACCGACGCGTCCAGACAGGCGCGCAAATCCAGACCTGCGGATCCCGGCGTTGCGTAGGCAGGTAAAGGGAAAGTCGAACCGATGCGCGGGTCGAGAATTTTAATGTCGATTTTTTTCATCATAACGGCTGACAATCTCTTCTAATAAACGTTGACCAAGCAGGGATTTATCGCTGAGCGGTAAGATTTTATCCCCGTCCTGCCAAAAAAGATGCAAGGCATTGGTATCAGTATTGAAACCATGTCCGGCAAGTGAAACGTCGTTGGCGCAAATCAGATCCAGATTCTTGCGGATCCTTTTTTGCCGCGCGTATTCTTCCACATTCTGGGTTTCAGCGGCAAACCCCACGACGTAGGGACGGTTTTCCGTCATGGCAGCGACGCCCGCGACAATGTCGGGGTTTTTCACCATTTTTACAGTGATTTCATCGCCTTGCTTTTTGATTTTCTCATCAGCAATGATTTCAGCGCGGTAATCGGCCACGGCAGCGCAGGAAATAAAAATTTGCTGGGAGGCTGCAAAAGCTTGCACTGCTTTCTCCATCTCCAGCGCACTTTCCACATCAATCCGGCGAACGTTCAGAGGTGTCGGTTGCACGACCGGTCCGGCAATCAGCGTGACCTGCGCACCGCGTTCAGCGGCGGCTTTGGCAATCGCAAACCCCATTTTCCCGGAACTGTGATTGCTGATGAAACGCACCGGATCCAGAGGTTCTCGGGTCGGGCCTGCAGTCACCATAATATTCAGATGCGCCAGATCTTTATGAGCAGAAAAATGGGTATTGGCTAAATCGACTATCACCAGCGGATCGAGCATCCGGCCAGGGCCGATATCGCCACAAGCCTGGCTTCCGCTGTCGGGGCCCCAGATTAACGTGCCACGTGCGGCCAGTTTTTCCAGGTTCTCCTGAGTGACGGCAGCGCGATACATTTGCTGGTTCATAGCCGGCAGAACAGCGACGGGCGCGGCGGTTGCCAGACAGACAGTCGTCAGCAGGTCATTCGCCATACCTGCGTTCATTCGTGCCAGTAAATCAGCCGTGGCGGGAGCAATCAGAACTAAGTCAGCCCATTTGCCCAACTCGATATGTCCCATTGCCGCTTCGGCAGCAGGATCAAGCAGGTCATCAGAGACCGGATAGCCAGAAACGGCCTGCAGGCTCAGGGGGGTCACAAAGGATTTCGCCGCTTGTGTCATGACCACGCGGACTTCTGCGCCTCTTTCACGTAAGCGACGTACCAGTTCTGGTGCTTTATAGGCAGCGATACCACCGCTGATACCGAGCACAATATGTTTGCCGGAAAGTCCCGTCATCATCATTGTCCGATTGGTTGTAAGCCGAAAGAAGCGACATTTTAGCATAACGCGGAATGATGACAGCTATTGGCGATGCTCTTAAGCGGATGAATAAAAATTCTGCGTAACGCCTCGCAGGCTTTTAAACCGGAAACCCCGACGGGCAGGGCTCTGTGCCAGAATCGGCGCCTAAAAGGAGTCAGGATGACGAAAGTACAGGAAAGCTGGCCGGGTGAATTGCCTCCACGGGAAAAATTACTGCAACAGGGCGCAAAAGGGCTGACCGATCAGGAGCTGCTGGCGATCTATCTGCGTACCGGTTGCCAGGGAATACACGTCATGGCGCTGGCGAAGAATCTTCTGGAAAAATTCGGTTCTCTGCATCAGTTGCTGATGGCTGATTTTGATTCAATGGCGGGCATTAAAGGGATGGGCGTCGCGAAATTTGCACAGTTGGTTGCAGTTTCAGAACTGTCGCGCCGGTCATATTTACGTCACCTCAATGCGGAGAATGCGATGCTCAGCCCTGAGGTCATGCGGGAATATCTGCAGAATTTACTGGTTTTTCGGGAAAGAGAGGTCTTTCTGGTACTTTTTCTCGACAACCAGCATCGCGTTATTCGCCATGAGGAGATGTTTGCTGGTACTATTGGGCACGTAGAAGTGTATCCCCGCGAAATTGTTCGCGGTGCGATGAAGGTTAATGCGGCAGCCCTAATTCTGGCGCATAATCACCCATCCGGTCGGGCTGAGCCCAGCCTGATGGACCGGAAAGTGACTGAACAGATTATTCGAGCGTGCCAACTGCTGGAAATTCGCGTCCTTGACCATTTGGTTGTAGGCCACGGAGAAACAGTCTCTTTTGCTGAACGCGGTTGGATTTAGCGTCGTTTTTTGAAGATCCTTAGGGATCTTTAGCTGTTCGGGACTTGAGCACTTACGCTACAGAGCGTATACTACGCCACCTTTGAGAATCTTGGGTTTGGCGTTAAGAGCCTATCTCAGCAGGTTTCTAACCTGATGAATTGGTTTTTACCCGACGACAGTGAGTCGGTTCTCAGTGGAGTTTGCTGAGATGGGCTCTAAAAGCCTGACGAGGCGGCCATACCCTATACGAAGCTCGAGCTGATTTGATTTTTGGAGAATAGACATGTCCCGAGTCTGCCAAGTTACTGGCAAGCGCCCGGTGAGCGGTAACAACCGTTCCCACGCACTGAACGCGACCAAACGCCGTTTTCTGCCGAACCTGCACTCCCACCGTTTTTGGGTTGAGGCTGAGAAGCGCTTTGTAACTCTGCGTGTATCTGCTAAAGGTATGCGTGTTATTGATAAGAAGGGTATTGAGACGGTCTTGGCCGATCTGCGTGCCCGCGGTGAGAAGTATTAAGGAACTGCATCATGGCTAAAGGTGTTCGCGAGAAGATCAAGCTGGTTTCTTCTGCTGGTACTGGTCACTTCTATACCACCACGAAGAACAAGCGTACTAAGCCGGAAAAATTGGAACTGAAGAAATTCGATCCAGTTGTCCGTCAACACGTGATCTATAAAGAAGCTAAAATTAAATAATTTTAGTGGATTAATAAAACCCGGCTCCGGCCGGGTTTTTTATTGTCTGAATTTGGCCATTTCCGCTCAGAGCGACTTTTGTTTGCCTGATGCTGATGTCTGCGACACACTCTGAGAATCATTCTGCTAAGGGAGAAATTATGCCGGAATTACCTGAGGTTGAAACCAGCCGCAGAGGGATTGAACCCTATCTGAAAGGCCACACGATCATGCACGCTATCGTGCGTAATCCGCGTCTGCGCTGGCCTGTTTCTACAGAGATTCTGTCGCTCAGTGACCAACTGGTGCTGAGCGTTCAACGTCGTGCAAAGTATCTGCTGGTTGAGCTTAAGACGGGCTGGATCATCATTCATCTGGGCATGTCTGGCAGTTTGCGGATTCTGTCGGAAGAAACCGAACCGGGTAAACATGACCATGTCGATCTGGTGATGGATACCGGTTTTGTGTTGCGTTATACCGATCCGCGGCGTTTTGGAGCCTGGTTATGGTCTTCAGATCTGGCGGCCAGCAATGTTTTAGCGCACCTCGGGCCGGAGCCTTTAAGTACGGATTTTACCGCCGGTTATCTGCTGGAGAAGTCGCGCACAAAAAAATCCCCCATCAAGCCGTGGCTGATGGACAACAAACTGGTGGTCGGGGTAGGCAACATCTACGCCAGCGAATCGCTGTTTGTTGCGGGTATTTCACCTGACAGGCTGGCGCATTCGCTCAAACATGATGAAGCGGAGTTGCTGGTCAGAACCATCAAAGCAGTATTGTTGCGTTCTATTGAACAGGGTGGGACGACTCTCAAAGACTTTTTACAGTCGGATGGCAAGCCGGGATATTTCGCTCAGGAATTGCAGGTATACGGAAGGGCGGGTGAACCTTGTCGTGCCTGTGGTACGCCGATTGAGAGTAAAAAACACGCTCAGCGCACCACGTTTTTTTGCCCGAAATGTCAGCGCTAATATGCGATTCAGGCGCTGATTTTTTCCATCAGTGCCTGAGTGATAACCTGTGGCAGGAACGGCGTGATATCGCCACCGTGGCGGGCCACTTCCTTCACCAGAGATGATGAAATAAACGACCACTCTTTTGATGGCATCATAAATACGCTTTCCAGCGTCGGCAGCAAATGCCGGTTCATGTTTGCCAGCTGCATCTCATATTCAAAGTCAGACACCGCACGCAAGCCACGCACCAGCACATTCGCGCCCTGCGCTTTGGCAAAGTTCGCCATCAGATCGCTAAAGCCAATCACTTCAACATTTTTCAGATGAGAAGTGACCTGCGTGGCCAGCGCCACACGCTCATCCAGAGTAAACATCGGTTTTTTGCTCGGGCTGGCGGCAATCGCCAGAATGACATGATCGAACATCAACGCAGCACGCGTCACGATATCAAGATGTCCGTTAGTCAGCGGGTCGAAAGTACCGGGATAAATTGCCTTAGTGCTCATACAAGCTCACTTTTGCAGTTGATGGCTGAGTGCCCACAGGGCGGCATATTTATTGAAAGTATACTGTGCATTGACGCCTGCCAGAATCAAACCCTGTTTCCCATCCAGAAAACCCGCCCGCAGGATCCAGGTTTTTATGAATGCGCCTGATGTGTGTGAAATGACAGAGAAAAAGCTGCAACGGCGGCCTTGCTGATGGCGCTGACGGGCCCATGCTTCGGCATAACTAAGCTGTTTACGCTGAAAAGCAAAGAAATCCCGACAAGTCAGGTGCAGCAAATCGCCTTGCAAAGGGATAACGGCGGCATTGCCCGTGTTCAGCGATTCGTGAACTAAATCGTCGTTATAGCGGAAGGCTGAAGGATATAAGCGGTTGACACGATCGGGATACCAGCCGCTGTGGCGCATAAATTTTCCGAGGAATAAATTACTGCGGCCAAAACTGTAAACCGTGTTTTCCTGAGAATTATTCAGAACGTTTTCCACCGACTGACGCAGTTCCGGGGAAACCCGTTCGTCCGCATCGATCATCAAAATATAATCGCCAGTCGCATAGCTTTGCGCTAACTGGCGCTGCTTACCAAAACCCGGCCATTGCTCGTTGGTGAAAACTTTGGCGCCAAACTGACGGGCAACGTCCGGCGTGGCATCTTCACTGCCTGAATCAAGCAGGATGATTTCATCTGCCCAGGCCACAGACTCAAGGCATTCGGGCAGCAGATCTGCTTCATTGCGTGCAATCAGCACGACGGATAAACGTTTTTTATCGGCCATTAATGACCCCGCACGGGCAGATAAGGCTCCAGTAAATGCAGCAGGCGTTGTAGCGCTCCCTGATTTTGATGCAAAACTTCTACCGCGTGACGCCCGTAATACAGACGATAATCTTCATCTGTCAGCAACGTGGAGATTTCTTTGACCAGCGACGGTGTATCTGTCACGGTGATCAACCCATCGTCCTGCGTGAGCTTGGCGCAGATATCTTTGAAGTTAAACGTATGCGGACCCATCAGGACAGGAATGGCGTGTGCTGCGGCTTCCAGAGGATTATGACCTCCGCGTTCGACCAGACTGCCACCAACAAACGCCAGATCGGCAATTCCGTACAGCAGCATTAACTCACCCATCGTATCGCCGATCACGACCTGCGTTCCCGACGAAGGCACTTCCCCCGTACTGCGTTGTGTGAAGGTCAGACCCGCTTTGCGCGTCAGTTCACAGGCAACGGGGAAACGTTCCGGATGGCGCGGCACAAGGATCAGCAGCAGCGTCGGATGAGCTTTCAGCAATTCTTTATGTGCTTCCAACAGCAGGGTTTCTTCCCCTTCATGCGTACTGGTCGCAATCCACACCTGGCGGCGTGATGCCCACTGACTGCGCAGCGCGATGGCTTTAGCGGCCAGCTCCGGCGTCACGGAAATATCAAATTTCAGGCTGCCGGTAACCGCGAGCTGATTACGTTTTAATCCCAGTGAAAGGAAACGATCGCCATCTTCCTGATTTTGCGCGGCAATCAGCGTGATGCGTTGTAAAACAGTGCGGATAAATTTGCCCAGCTTTTGGTAGCCTTTAGCCGAACGCTCAGAAAGGCGTGCATTAGCAATCACTAAGGGAATTTTACGGCGATGCAGGGCGCTGATGAGGTTTGGCCACAGCTCGGTTTCCATAATGATAACCAACTTGGGGTTCACTTCATTGAGAAAACGGTTCAGCGATCCAGGCAGGTCATAAGGTAGATAAACGTGATGAACACCAGCACCGAAAGCGGACTGAACACGCTCGGAGCCCGTTGGAGTCATCGTGGTGACTGTAATGGGCAATGAAGGATAACGATGGCGCAGGGCGCGGACTAAAGGAATTGCCGCCAGAGTTTCGCCCACTGAGACGGAATGCAGCATGATGCCGCCAGAAACCACCTTCCCTTTGCAGAAGCCATAACGTTCAGCCCAGCGTTTGCGGTATGCCGGTGACTTCCGGCCACGTACCAGCAAACGGATCCAGATAAGAGGCTGGATGAGGTATAGAAGAACTGTATACAGCGTTTGCAACATAATATCCGTGAAGTCTCGAGTAGGGTTGGAATTCTAAGTTTTTAGCCAAATCAAAGCTAATACTTTTAATGCCAGAGGCTGGGCGGCTCACGCATCAAGATGCGGTTACCGACCGTTACGGGATCTATCCACTGATTAATTTTCGCAATTTGAAATACCGACGCCCCAGCCGCCAGCGGAGGCGGAAAGTATTGGCGTTTCGCCACATCAGGTTCCAGACACCTTGCTGGAAAATTTCCTCAACCAGCTTTTTCTTCAATGCCGGGTCTTTTATTTTGTCGACAGTATGAAGAATGCCCAGACCTTCTTTTGCTATTTGCCATTTACACGCTGGAATTTTAGCGACTTTTTCCTGATACCGATGATTAATATCATCCAGCATACGAAGAATCTTCATGTAATGATGTGCAGAGCGGACTTCAGTTGCGTCACCGTCTGTTCTATGTGAAACCGAATTCGAATGGATTAAATAATCGTAGAAAATATCGCTGGTATATTGAACACGTTCTGCCGCCAGCAGAATCTCAGTCGTCCACGGAATATCCTGATGTCTGAGTCCTGGCTCGAAAGAAAAGTGATGACGTTTAATAAAATCATGATTGTAGATGTTCAGCCAGGTCACATGCAGAAACTTGCGGGAGTTGAGTGCCTGTTTCAGCCAGACGTCACCCGAAATAACGCCTGTCGAAGATAAGCGTTCTGGTGGGAAGATTATTTTGTTTTTTTCGCTATTTTCATAGACATAGCGCCCATTACAGGTTGCCACATCCAGCGAGTTCTTTTCAGCCATCTCCAGCAGTTTCTGGTACATTCCGGGATGAATATTGTCATCGATGTCCGGAAATGCCAGATACTGGCCGGTGGCTTGTGACAAACCGTGATTACGTGCGATAGAAACGCCCTGGTTTTCAATCGTGAATACCTTGTACGCCTCAAAAGATGTCCGATAGGATTCAATAATTTCTGCACTTTTATCCGTTGAACCGTCGTTAACAATAATCATCTCAAAATCGGTTAATGCCTGCTGGATGATATTGTCGAAAAATTGGGAGAGAAATTGCTCCCCGTTATAAACGGCAACGATAATACTCAGTGAAGGGGTCTGCAGCATAATTATCCTGGAATAAATGTAGAGCAGCGGGTGCTCAGAATGAATTCTTATTTAGCTCTCAGCATTTTTTGCCAGCGAGCAATATTGTTCGCAAATAGGTGCAATGCCAAAGCCCGATAATGTTTCCTGATTGATTTCCGGGGGATTCTGGTAAATATCCACCATCACTTGCGCTAAATTATGGCTGTTCAACTGAGCCAGCCCGCGGGCAAGTTCACCTTGCAGGATTTCAGCAGGGCCGCCCGGACAATGTGTGCTGACGACCGGGGTGCCCAGAAGCAGGGCTTCAACCAATACATTCCCAAACCCTTCGCTGTCCGAACTCAGTACCAGCATTGCTGCATTTCGAATGAAAGGATAAGGGTTAGGCCTGAATCCGGGAAACAGAACCCTGTCTTCTACGCCGAGATCCTGAGCTAATGTTTTCAGCTTTTCAGTTTTCGCTTCTGAACCCTGGCCCAGCAGAACCAGAGGGAGTTCGATGCGGCTTTCTGCATAAGCCTGAATCAGCCGGTCGTGACGCTTATTCTCATGAAAACGCCCCACATGGATCAGGTACGATCCCGGAGGAAGCTCACATTCCTGTGCGGCAGCCAGTCTGATTGCATCAATATCGAACGGGTTGTAGATCACCTTAAGCTGAGAGGGACGGAGTTCGAAATGGGCTAAATCATCCGCGACGGCCTGTGAAACAGTCACGATATTCCGGTCCTGATAAACATTTTTTATCTTGAGTTTCTTCAGCCAGCGGCTCAGGCCGGTCCGGTGTCCCAGATAAGACGTTGAGAACATCCCGTGTAAACAGAACCAGACTTTATGGCGGGGGAGGTATTTGCTGCGGGAAACGATACGATCGGTTTTGTGCAGGTTTGATAATACCAAATCGAACTCGTCGCTGGATTGTACGGCCTGATCAAGCAACCGGGCACGGCGTGTAAGCTCAGTGATTTTACGCCACGGCGCACGGCATTTATCTTTTATCACCCGGTAAGTCAGACCGTCTGGCAGCGGATAATCACAAACGTCTCTTAATGAAAATAGCGAAACACGGTGTCCGGCGCGCAGAAAGCCTTCGGCTAATGTCAGAACAACCTTTTCGGCACCGCCGCCTGGCAAACCATCGATAACAATCAGAATATTTATCATCGGTTCAGAAGCTCTTTATAGAGGTTAAGAAGCTGCTCTGAAAGGTGCTGAGGCGTATTGTTCATGACCGTTTCCCGTGAGTTTAGAGACTCGCGAGAATCTACCACATTCGACGGCAGAGCCATAATCGCTTGCTGCAGGTCGTTGATATCCAGCGCATCACAAACGAATCCGTTTCTCCCATTTTCTATAAACTCGGCTCCACCACAGGTTGGGGTAGTGATCACGGGCAGGCCACAGGCCATGGCTTCGAGAATCACGTTGGGGAACGGATCGTATAGAGTAGGGAGTAGCAACCCGTCAGCCATTTGATAGAACTGCAGCGTATTTTGCTGAACGCCAAAGAAATGCACCCGATCTTTGCAGCCGCTTGCAGCCGCTAATTCGCGATACCGTGGCTCATTTTTATCTTTGCCGACAACCAGAAGATGTCGCGACGTTCCTGAAATGGCTTTAATTGCCGCGTCCAGGCCTTTACGTTCAAAGCCCGAGCCAACGTAGATCATGCAAGTCGCATTCGCCGGCACACCATATTGCTGGCGAAGCTGAGCGCGCAGCGGGGCGGTCACCGGTATGAAATGTTGGTTATTTACAGAATTATAAATGACGTGAATTTTTTCTGCGGGCACAGAAAACCGCTCAATGATTTCTTTTTTAACCATTTCGGCATTACAGATAACCGCTTTCAACTCTGGCGCGGCATACATATCCTTTTCGGCTTGCATGACGTAACGGTGAAACCTGTCGGTGAAAAGTCTTTTTGCTTTGTACTGAGGCAACAATCGCGAACGCTCTTCCAGCCATCTGACATGAACGCCATCACCGGCCCGGTATAAATCGCAGCCAGGTATCCGTTCGTGGCTTTGCACCAAATCGAATTTCTCTTTTTGCCAGATTTGCCGGGCCGCGTTGGCAAAACCGCGCTCCCTGCTTACACGACCGAATTTCCACGGGTTGCACAGATGCACATTCCAATCGGGGTTAATGTCACCCTGCCATTCGCGGGTGATGACATTAAGCTCGATATTTTGGTTTTCAAGTGCTTCCAGCGCCCGGGAAACAAACCGTTCGGCGCCTCCGTCAGGGCGGTATTTCTGGCGAACTAAAGCAAGCCGGAATGCTTTCATGCTAATAATCTCCTGGCCGCATCAGTCACGACGTCTACGGGAATGGCATTCAGATAACGTTCGGACGTGTTGGTATCGATATTGTCCGGATCAGGAAGTGGCCCGAAATCACCGGCCCAAATCACTTCACCTGTGGCTTCCCATGGGCGCCAGAAAACCAGTTTTGACGGGCCAAACAGAGCGACGAGAGGAGTTTTCAAAGCCGCCGCCATATGCATCGGGACAGAATCCACGCCGATAAATAGCGCGGCACCATCAATCAAGGCGGCAAGCTGGGGTAACGTTAATTTGCCGGCCAGAGAAATCAGATTGATCTGAGGACAAAGTTTCAGGATACGATCGACCATGGCGAGCTCGTGTTTGTCCGGCCCGGAAGTGACTATCAGTGGATAGCCTTCAGCGTGCAATTGCGTAAGCATGGCGGCCATCTTTTCTTCTGACCAGCATTTGAAGAACCATCGAGAGGTAGGCTGCACCACAATATAACGGCCAGAAACCTGATTCTGCTGTAATAAATGCTGTACCTTTTCACCGTCTTCCTGAGCATAACTCATCGTGGCTTCCGGTCTTATCAAAGGAAGCTGAAGGGGGGCCAGCAGGGAGAGGTTTTGTTCAACGGTATGAAGTGCATGATGGTTTTTCGTACTGACCAGTTGGGTGTGGCAAAAACGCCAAAATGCGCCCTGACGTTTTGGAAAATCGAAACCCAGGCGGACAGACGCGCCCGTAAGTCGGGTGGCAATGGCACTTCGCCACTGATCGCTTAAGTTGAGCGTCAGATCATAATGGCGGGACATGACCTGTTTCATTAAACGAATTTCATGAGCCATATGGGACCACACGCCGAGTTTTTTCCAGGTGCGGTCAATGCAATGCAAGTGATGAATGGAAGGATTGGCCGCCAGCATATCCCGGGTTTCCTGGTATATCAGCATATCAATTTCAGCGTCAGGATAACGCGCCTTCAATGTATTGACGACCGGGGTCGTCAGCAACATATCGCCGTGATGACGTAGTTTGATGATAAGGATACGCCTGATAGAGGAATCCGGATTTTGTGCTTGAGCAGTCGTCATAATTCATCACTGTTTAGGAATCAAAGCACGATTCTAAAGTACACTGAAGCCTCAGGCTACACCCAACACGGTTCTTGCGTTGAGGGTGAAAATCCCAAAAAATAGAAACAATCCAATAAATTGTTGTCATAGCGGTATGTTTGCATTGGCATGCCCGCGTAACCGTCATCCTGTACGTTTGATTAATAAGATAAAATTAGGCCAGTTCAATGAAAAAACCCGCATTTATCATCACCATAGATACCGAGGGTGACAATCTTTGGCAAAATCATGAGCGCATTTCCACTGAGAACACCCGCTTTCTGCCGCGATTCCAGAGCCTTTGCGAAAAGTACGCCTTTAAGCCGGTTTATCTGACGAATTATGAAATGGCGCAGGATGCTGCTTATGTGGAGTTTGCCAGTGATGTGATCCGGCGGGGGAAGGGCGAAGTTGGCATGCATTTACATGCCTGGAATAGCCCTCCGCTTGTCGCGCTGACCGATGATGACTGGCGACACAAGCCTTACCTGATCGAATTCCCGGAAGACCAAATCAAGGCTAAAGTGGCATTTATGACGAAACTGCTGGAAGACAATTTCCAGACAAAAATGCTCAGCCATCGCGCGGGTCGTTGGGCGTTTAATGAGTTTTATGCGTCGCTGCTGGTTGAGCAGGGATATCTTGTTGATTGTTCGGTGACACCGCATGTGAACTGGTCATCTTCACCGGGTAACCCTGAAGGGGCGGGCGGAACGGATTACAGCCGTTTTCCGAAAGAGGCTTATTTCATTGACCTCAATGATATTGCAAAAGCGGGCAATTCTCCGCTTCTTGAAGTCCCGATGAGTATTCAGCTTAAGCACTCGGGAATGCTCAATCATATTAAGAGCGGCTACGATAAACTTCGCGGAAAAACCCGGTCGCCTTCTACGCTCTGGTTGCGCCCATCCGGTGGCAATGTTGAGAATATGAAAAAGGTTGCTGAGCAGACTCTTAAGCAGGGTTCTGACTATATCGAGTTCATGCTGCACTCTTCAGAGTTCATGCCCGGCGGAAGCCCGACGTTCAAAAACGAAAAAGACATTGAAAGACTCTACGACGATTTGGAAAAGCTGTTTAGCTGGATAAGCGAACGGGCACAGGGGATGACTCTGGCAGAATATTATCAATGGAAGATGAACTAAGATGTCGCAGAAAAGGATGAAAATATTTTGGATTAATCTTTTCTTACATTGCTATGTAAAGATTAAGCCCACTCTGAAAAGCCGGAAGTCATTCTCGGCAGAAGAGAATTTTAAAAGTATTGCTATTTACTCGACCACGGCGCTGGGCGATTTAATGTTCAATACGCCAGCCATTCGTGCGGTAAGACAACGCTATCCGGATGCGTTCATTACACTGGTCTCCAGTGAAAAAAATAAAACCCTCGTTGAGGGAAGTCTTTTTTTTGACCGGATAGTATATTGGGATGAGAAGGTAAAACACGTCAGAAAACTGGTCACACAACTTAGAGAGCGGCCGCCTGAATTAACGGTAATCTTACACTCAAAAGCCCCCTACGACATTCTTAGCGCAGTAATGTCCGGCTCCCAATATATCGTCAAGGATATATACGGCGGTAAGAAGATTGGGATGGAAAAGTGGCTTGTTAATGAAGGATCGTTTTTAAGCTGCCATCTGATTCAACGAAAATTGAATATGTGCAGTTTGTTAGGTTGCGATGTATCCAATAATGAAATGGTTATTCCAGTTGATTTCACGCATCTTAATAAAGAAGCCGGAAAGAAAATTATTGGTTTTCAGATGGGCGCCTCTGAACCAATAAGATGCTGGCCAATATCAAAATTTTCTGAGCTTGCGAAGGTACTTTTCCAATTGGGGCCAGAGTATGAAGTTGTGCTGATTGGGACAAAAAAAGAACTGGCCTATGAAAAATTCTTCCTGAATTCATTGTCGGAAGATGAAGTAAAACGGGTCACCAGCTATATCGGGAAAACCGATCTGAAGCAATTGATGGGCATTATAGAAAACATGGATGTGCTCGTTACCGGAGATACCGGACCGCTTCATCTTGCCGTCGCGCTGAAAACCAAAACTGTCAGCCTTTTCGTGACAGCAAATCCTGACCATACGGGGCCTTATCAGGATATGGAATTGCATCAGGTCATGCGTGTTTCTACAGATATTAAAAATCTGGCAGCAGATATAAAAATACAGCCTTTAGCTATCATTAATGCTGAGGATGTTCTGGAAAGAATCGAATTATTGTTACCGCTCTGAGGGTGAGAGCAAGGGAATAGCTATTTTTCCCTTGCTCTGTTTCGCCATTTACTATCGGGCTTTCTTTATTTCTCCGGCCAGCAAAACACCTATCGGGAACCAGAATAAGTACCAGCTTTCGCTGGGATTACTGATATTGAACATTCCCTGCGAAACATAAAAGATCAGCATGAATATGAAGATAGCTGCCTCAAAACGTCTTTCTTCCTTGATGTAACATAACGCCCTGTAAGCGATATAACTCAGCAGCATCAGAAGTGAAATGACACCGACCAACCCGCCTTTCAGCATGCTCCCAAGATACAAGCTATGTGTCGTTGTGATGTGTTCGCCACTGTAATTAATGAAATTCAGACTCTTATCAAAACCGTAACCGAAAACAATGTCAGGAGAGATCACTTCAAACGTATGTCGCCAGATACTGAGACGTAAGTAAACCTGCGATGACAACTCCTGAAAACGTTCAATGACCATCTCAGTAATGCCAATATATGACATGGCTGTAATGACAACGGCCAGTGCGATGGCTGCAATTAAAACGTTTTTCCTGGAAAGAATTTTATAGTGTGACGTGACGATCAGCGAGATCACCAGAGCAATAAAGGGCCCGCGGCTTTGAGTGAGTAATAATGCGATGAAAAGTATAGAGGCTGTGATGATAAACACAGGTTTCTTACTCTCTTTGAACGCCAGCAATGAGAGAATTATCCCGATTGAAAAGTATCCGCCGACATCGATGACATTACTCGGGCCGGGAGATATTGGGCTCATCAGTCGGTTGGTCAGTAAATTTTGATAATCAACAACAATTAAGAAAAGCGCCAAAGCAACAAATCCGAAAATTATCGCTGCCAGAGCAATCTCTCTTTTCTCGCTGCTTAATATTTTCGCGACCATGGCGACAAAGATCAGAATGTATAAACTGTGTGTTAACGCTGACTCAAGGTTTGACGGGATGTCTCCCCAAAGGGTGCTCAGCGAAAAATACAACAGATAAATTGAGCAAAAAAGCAGCCCATAAAGCATCTGTTTTTTATGCAGAAGGGTATCGCGAAATGTTTTGTTTCTGAAAATTAGGAAAAGGAAAACTATTCCCGATAAATGGAAAAGGTTTGTCGATCTTGTATAGCCGCAAAAAATTGCACTGAAGAAAAGAAACAATGTAAAGAATAAATAATAAAGATGCTCTGCATTAATTCTTCTTAAAAAATGCATCATTATATGAAACCTTTTCAAAAATGTAGTCTGGAATAGCACTATTGACTGAAAGATTAACAACTCTTATTTTCTTATCTTTAAGTAATAAGCTGGCATGTTGAAATGCAGGTAAAACAAGGTTTGTGAAAATACCTTTAAGGTTCGTGGGTTGCATATCGCTCTGGCTTTCATAAAACCGGGGTTTATCAAAGTTGTTCATATCCAGGCCTGCGATAAACAGTTCGGTAAAACCAAGATACAGGGAAATCTGTAATGCCCAGTAAATCACGGTACCGGCATCAAAAATCCCCTGCCGGATATCCGTTGAAAAACCGATATCTGCGCGGTCCGGAGCAAACTCAGCTGAGCTCTCTTTAACAACATAAAAACCTTTTAGCTCATGAGGTTTGAGTGCAGGCTGGTAAATTCTACAAGCAGCATCTTCGATAAGCGCTAATGTACACTGAATATTTTTTAATCCGAAGCGATCAACGATTCTGGCTATGCCATGCGCCGTCGTAAATAAGGTCAAATTACGTGCGGCAATAATGTTAGCTACGATTTCGGGCTTTTTATCGAAGAATCCCATGTCTACGATAACGTAAAACGAGAATTCAAAAAATTGGCTCAGCGACCAGGCTCCGTTAACGCCAAAAGCCGGAATCGGGAGAGGGGGTTGGGTAAAATCAATTTCTTTTACGGAAGGCCCGGTGGCAGTCAGCATTACCGGCCCGGAAAACTTTCCTTTTAAGGAGGAAAGATCGGCTATGGGTACATACTGGCCGCGATATTCGAGTTTAGTTATT
This sequence comes from Rahnella sp. BCC 1045, assembly GCF_019049615.1. Taxonomy (NCBI): domain Bacteria; kingdom Pseudomonadati; phylum Pseudomonadota; class Gammaproteobacteria; order Enterobacterales; family Yersiniaceae; genus Rahnella; species Rahnella sp. BCC 1045. The sequence continues at coordinate 53,885 of NZ_JAFMOZ010000127.1, forward strand.
TCCCCCGAACGCGCTCTGCCTATTTTCATATAGGGCCATAAATTTTCATTGTGCCTGTATGACCGCGGGTGCGTGTATCGGTAAATCTGTTTGAAAAAAGATCCCACGATTAACCGGCCTCCTTATCGAGCAGTGTTTTTACCTGTTCAGGAAGAATGTCCGCCATTTGATTCCCGGATAGCGGGCGGCAAATAAACTGATTCTTCCCATATCCCCCGATCAGCCCAGGATCTGTCGGGCCGTAAAGCGTGATATTTGGGCGATCCAGTGCGGCAGTCAGATGACTCAGGCCGGTATCGACTGAAACGACAGCCTTTGCCCCTGCCAACACTTCGGCCACATTTTGCAGGCTTAATTTGGGTAATACTTCAACGAAAGGGAAACTTTCTGCAAGTCGCAGCGCACGCTGATATTCGTGTTCCGCGCCCCACGGCAGTTTGATACGGATATTCTGCGTACTGAGCAGGCCAATCAGTTCGCGCCAGTGCTCTTCAGGCCAGTGTTTATCAGCGCGAGTAGTGGCGTGAAGGAAGACCAGATACTGGCCAGCATCTTGCGATGGATGTGAAAGGAAGCGTGCGGCGATGGCGTAGTCGCCCTGAGTCGCCGGCTTTTGATAGCCCAGACTTTTTGCGAAAAGCTCACGAGTGCGTTCGACAGCATGCTGTTTTTTATCGATCTCGTGACGTTGATTGTAAAACCAGCTGGCAAAAGGTTCGCGGGCACTTTTGCAATCCTGACCGTGCTTTTCGCCTTTTGCGACACGGGTAATCAGTGCCGCGCTTTTGATCAGGCCTTGTGCGTCGATGACGGCATCGTAAGTTCGTGACTGCACTTCACGTTTGAAATCACAACGTTGCTGGCGGGTTTCGGAACCAAACCAGTTTTTGCGCCAGCGCCGGATGGCTACCGGGATAACGCGGTCTACCGCCGGATGCCATCCGGGAATTTGAGTGAAACCTTCCTCCACGACCCAGTCAAACCGGATCCCAGGGATAGCCTGCATGGCATCCGTCAGTGCCGGGAGAGTATGCAGGACGTCACCCATTGACGATGTTTTGACGATGAGAACCCGCATTACTGCTCCTTCCCTGAATTCAGTAGCTGACTTAATTCCTGATAGACCTGTTCTGGCTGAATATCGATCAGACTCTGGTGATAGCCTTCTTCGGCATCGCCTTTGCGGACTTTATGATAGCCGGTGATGAGGCGGATAACTTTGGCCCGATGACTGAGCGGCGGGGTGAAATCCGGGCTGCTCGGCCCGTACAGAGCAACCAGCGGTTTATCCAGCGCGGCCGCTACATGCATCAGCCCTGAGTCATTGCTGACGACGGCTTGACAGGCGGCAATCATTACAACAGCCTGATCCAGCGACGTTTTACCCGCCAGATTCAGGCAGAAAGGCTGGGCGCCTTCCGTCAGAGACTGGCGTATTTGTTCGCCCGCCTGATGGTCTTTCGCAGAACCAAAGAGCACCACCTGCTGGCCTTCGCCAATCAGTTTTTCGGCAAGAGCGGCGTAATGATAGTGCGGCCAGCGCTTTGCCGGGCCAAATTCTGCACCCGGACAAAAGCCCACAAGCGGCCTGTTATCGCTGACGGCAAATGAGATTTTAACCGCCGCCACTTCCGCTTCTGACACCTGTAATTTCGGCCAGAGAATCGGCTGCGGCAGGTCGGCAGCGGTGCGGATTTGTTGCGCGTCGTAGCCCAGCGCGGCATAGCGCTGAACCATCAGAGGAAAGGCGGCTTTATCGAGAACACGCAGGTCATTGAGCAGGCCATAACGCATTTCGCCACGCCAGCCGGTACGCTGAGGAATGCGGGCAAAGAACGGAACCAGTGCTGATTTGAACGAGTTAGGTAGCACGAAGGCGCGCTGATATTGTTCGCCACGAAGTGAAATGCCCAGACGGCGACGCTCACCGAGTTCCAGAGCACCGTGGCCTAACGGCATCGGCAGAGCCTGACGCACCTCCGGCATCCGGTCGAGTAAAGGACGGCACCATGCAGGTGCCATCACGTCGATTTGCGCTTCCGGATGCGCTGCTTTCAGCGTGCGGTAGAGACTTTGTGACATCATCATGTCACCGACCCATGACGGCCCAATTACCAGTATTTTCATACCGTTAATCCATTCCTCAATCAGCGGACTTATACTGTGCGGTTAAGCCAGCTCATGTATTCCGTTACGCCTTCAGCAACCGTTTTGAACGGTTTGTCGTAACCGGCGTTACGCAGCGCGGTCATATCGGCCTGTGTAAAGGACTGATAACGGCCTTTCAGTTTTTCCGGGAAAGGAATGTATTCGATATCGCCAGATTTGTGGTAAGCAACGACGGCATCCGCAACGGCCTGGAAGGATTCTGAACGGCCCGTCCCGCAGTTGAAAATACCGGAAACACCGTTCTGCCAGAACCACAGGTTCACGGCGGCTACGTCACCCACGTAGATGAAATCGCGTTTGAAACCTTCGCTGCCTGAGAACAATTTCGGATTTTCACCGGCTTTGATCTGATTGTTCAGATGGAACGCAACGCTGGCCATACTGCCTTTATGGCCTTCACGCGGCCCGTAGACGTTGAAGTAACGGAAACCACAAATTTGTGAATCCGCATGAGGCAGAATTTCGCGAACATACTGGTCAAACAGGAACTTGGAGTAACCGTAGACGTTCAGCGGTTGTTCGTATTTACGGTCTTCTACAAAGCTGGTGCTCTGGCTGCCATAAGTGGCGGCAGAAGAGGCGTAAAGGAAAGGAATGCTGCGATCCAGGCAATAGTGCAGGATATCTTTTGAATACTGATAGTTGTTATCCATCATGTATTTGCCGTCCCACTCGGTGGTGGACGAACAGGCGCCTTCGTGGAAAATGGCGTCAATATCACCCAAATCGTCGCCTGCTACGATGCTGGCAATAAAATCTTCTTTGTCGCAATAATCCGCAATATCCAGATCAACCAGATTGACGAATTTGGTGCCGTCTTTCAGGTTATCAACCACCAAAATATCGCGGTATCCCATATCATTGAGCGATTTAATAATATTGCTGCCGATAAAACCAGCACCGCCAGTGACGATAATCATGGGATCCACCTTTAATCATTTTAAGAACCGCGCACCATGCGCAGCCTGTAATTGGGTAATATCATAACACTTCATTATGAAGCTCACATTGGGAAGGTGTCCGATAACACGCATTCTTGTGTTTCAGACCGTAAGGCGTGAACTATGCTGCAAAACAAAGATATTGTGAGCAGTTCCATCGTTATTTCATATCCAGATTAGTAATGTATTCCGTGAATGAGTCATTTCAGGAGAATACTGTATGTCTGTTTCGTTTTATCGGCAGTTGGAAGACCAGCTTGATCAGGCGCGGGCTGATGGATTGTTTAAAGAAGAACGCATTTTAACGACGCCTCAGCAAGCCGAAGTGTCTGTCGCGGGCGGTAAGCCGGTCATCAATTTCTGTGCGAATAACTATCTTGGATTAGCGAATCATCCGGAGCTGATCCGGGCCGCGAAAGAGGGGCTCGACAGCCATGGTTTTGGTATGGCGTCGGTGCGTTTTATCTGCGGTACACAAGATACCCATAAAGAACTCGAACATCGTCTGGCTGATTTTCTCGGTATGGACGACGCAATCCTCTATTCCTCCTGTTTTGATGCTAATGGTGGTTTATTCGAAACGCTGCTGGGTGAGGAAGACGCCATTATTTCGGATGCACTTAACCACGCATCAATAATCGATGGCGTCCGGTTGTGCAAAGCGAAACGCTATCGCTATGCCAACAATAATATGGACGAACTCGAAGCCCGTTTACAGCAGGCGAAAGATGACGGTGCCCGGCATATTCTGGTCGCAACCGACGGCGTATTTTCCATGGATGGTGTAATTGCTAACCTGAAAGGTGTTTGCGATCTGGCGGAACGTTTTGATGCGCTGGTTATGGTCGACGATTCCCATGCTGTCGGTTTTGTCGGTACCGAAGGACGCGGTACTCATGAATATTGTGACGTGATGGGGCGGGTAGATATCATCACCGGTACGCTCGGCAAAGCGCTGGGCGGCGCTTCCGGCGGTTATACCGCAGCACGTCAGGAAGTCATTGACTGGTTACGCCAGCGTTCACGTCCTTATCTTTTCTCCAATTCTTTAGCGCCTTCGATTGTTTCCGCCTCCCTGAAAGTCCTCTCCATGCTCGAGGAAGGCAGTGAACTGCGCGAACGGTTGCTCAGTAATGCCAAACTGTTCCGTGAAAAAATGACCGCAGCAGGCTTCACGCTGGCCGGCGCCGATCACGCCATCATTCCTGTCATGCTCGGCGAAGCCCGTTTAGCGCAAGAGTTTGCCGCGCTTTTGCAGCAGGAAGGTATTTATGTCACCGGTTTCTTTTATCCGGTGGTGCCGCAAGGTCAGGCGCGTATCCGTACTCAGATGTCTGCGGCGCACAGCACGGAACAAATCGAAAAGGCGGTTGAAGCCTTTACCCGTATTGGCAAAAAACTTGGCGTGATCGCCTGAGGAGTTTTCATGAAAGCCTTAGCAAAACTCAAACGTGAAGAAGGCATCTGGATGACGGATGCGCCGGTACCGGAAATGGGCCATAACGATTTGCTGATCAAAATCCGAAAAACCGCTATCTGCGGAACGGATGTCCATATTTATAACTGGGATGCATGGTCGCAGAAAACGATCCCCGTGCCGATGGTGGTAGGGCATGAATACGTTGGCGAAGTTGTCGGCATTGGCCAGGAAGTTAAAGGCTTCAGCATCGGCGATCGGGTTTCCGGTGAAGGCCATATCACCTGCGGGCATTGCCGTAACTGCCGGGGCGGTCGCACGCACTTATGCCGAAATGCGCAGGGCGTCGGGGTTAACCGTCCGGGCGCTTTCGCGGAATATCTGGTTTTGCCTGCATTCAATGCGTTCAAAATTCCGGACAATATTTCTGATGATCTGGCGGCTATTTTCGACCCGCTGGGCAATGCGGTGCATACCGCGCTGTCTTTTGATCTCGTCGGTGAAGATGTGCTGATAAGCGGTGCCGGTCCTATTGGGATTATGGCCGCCGCGATTTGCAAACACGTCGGCGCGCGCCATGTGGTGATCACCGACATGAATGAATACCGGCTGGAGCTGGCGCGAAAAATGGGCGTGACAAGGGCGGTCAATGTCAGTCAGCAAAGCCTGCCGGACGTCATGGAAGAACTCGGAATGACAGAAGGGTTTGACGTCGGACTGGAAATGTCCGGCGCACCGGCGGCGTTTCGCAGCATGCTCAGTGCCATGAATCATGGCGGACGGATTGCCATGCTCGGCATTCCTTCCACAGAAATGGCCATCGACTGGAATCAGGTGATTTTCAAGGGGCTGTTTATCAAAGGGATCTATGGCCGGGAAATGTTTGAAACCTGGTACAAAATGGCGGCGCTAATTCAGTCAGGGTTAGATCTCACGCCGTTGATTACTCACCATTTCCCGATAGACGAATTCCAGAAAGGGTTTGATGCAATGCGGTCTGGCCACTCAGGAAAAGTGATTTTGGACTGGTAGTATGGGCTGGTCGTACTGATGTGCGGGGCCTCTTGTGTCAAAGAGGCCCTGAAGTGTTATTTTTGAGGCGCAATAGTTGGCTCTGCTACCACCGGCGCAGCGGTTGGTTTCTCAACAAAGCCGACCCAAACCCCATATTGCCGCTCTACGAACTGAATGGCTGGCAGCGATTGCAGGCTTTCTCCCACGGCGTTAAACAGGCTGCCGGCGTAAACGGGTTGGACAGGATGTTTGATCTTGCACTGGCTGATGCCTTTGCGTGATGGTTTGGCAGACGGGATATTCACCGGTTTGCCCGAAGGCGCGCTGCGCTGGGCTTCATCTAACAAATCACTTGGGCGCACCAGCACAATATCTGACGGTAAATTTGGCAGCATTTGTTGCAGCACTTTTACCGTCGTCGGATGCGGGTGGCCGATGGCAATGGCATAACCATTTTTGCGGGCTAACTGAATCGCGCGCTCGAACTGGCGGCGGATTTCGGCTTCATTTTGCACATCATCTAAAAAGACGTTGCGCTTGATGACTTTCACGCGGGTGCCTTGAGCGGCTTTCATGGACTGCGTGTTGCCGATGGTCATGCTGTCGAGAAAGAACAGGTTATGAGCATTCATCGCCTGCATGACGTTTTCCATCCCCGTCAGGCTTGAGGTCATTGCGCTACCCATATGATTGTTGATACCAATCGCGTACGGGATGTTACTGATGGCCTGATCGACAATACGCTTCACCTCTGCGGCACTCATGGACGGTGTCAGCGTATTTCTTTCCAGTGGCTGCTTACTGAGCGGCGCCATCGGCAGGTGGATCAGAATTTCGCGGCCCTGCTGATGTGCCTTGTTCATCATCATTTGCGAATCTGGCGCATTGGGGAAAATCGCGACCGATACCGCTTTAGGCATCTGAAGTACCTGGTTTTCCTCATGCTGGCGATAACCAAAGTCATCAATCAGGATGGATAATTTCGCTGCCTGAACCTGACAAACGAAAAACGCAGTACCACAAAGGGCAGCTAAAACGGACTTTTTATATCGCAATGCTATCTTCCCAACCACGGCTGTGGATTGACTGCCTGGCCCTGACGACGAATTTCAAAATACAGCGATGGCTGGCCTTGTCCGCCACTGTTTCCCACTTTCGCGATGGCCTGACCGGTTCTCACCTGATCGCCGACGCTGACCAGTGCGTCCTGGTTGTAACCGTACAGACTCATATCACCCTTGCCGTGGTCGATAACCACAACCAGACCGTAGCCTTGTAACCAGTCCGCCAGAATGACACGTCCGTCGGCGATAGCCCGGACATCACTGCCTTCGCGAGCTGAAATGACAATGCCTTTCCAGCGTAGTTCACCCTGGAGTTGTTCGCCGAAGCGATGTATCAACGAACCGTTAACCGGCCACATATTCTGTCCGGATGGTCTTCCCAGGCCGCCGGTACGCGCCATCAGTGATTGCTCACTTTGGGTCGGTTTATAGGTGGTGCCAGTTTTCTTCGCCTGCTGTTCTTTCGCCCGGACGGCGGCGGCTTCGCGCGCTTCCTTCTCGGCGCGGGCTTTTGCTGCACGTTCAGCGGCGGCAATTTTATTCTGCAAACTGGCTTCGTTGGCGCGCAACTCTGTCAGGCTTTGCTCATCTTTTTGCAATGAGGATTCCAGCGCCGTCAGCGTTTGTTTTCGCGCCGAACGAGCCTGCTCAAGTTTTTGTTGCTGCGCCTGCTGCTCGCCTAACAGGCTTTTTTGCTGAGTTTCTTTCGATTGCAGGGAAACCCGCTGTTCTGCCAGTTTTGTACGCGTTTGTTTGAGTTCTTCGATGGTTTTCTGGCGGGCTTCATTCAGATAGCCAAAATAGGCCATGATGCGTTCGCTGCGCTCGGTCTCTTCACCGCTTAACAGCAGTTGCAGGCCTTTATGCTGGCCGATACGGAATGCGGCATCCAGCTGCTTTGCAAGTATAGCTTCCTGCGTTTTCTGCTGTTTTTGCAATTTATCGATAGAGGCATTCAGCCCGGCGATATCTTTGTTCAGCGTCGCCAGTGTCGACTGTGTCCCGCGCAACTGAGTGCTGGCTGAAGCAATGGTTTTTTCCTGAGCCTGCAACTGTTGCAGCAACGTTCCGCGCTGCTGTTTCTGCTGCTTTACGCTTTTCTCTTTTTCCGCAATGTTCTGCTGAATGGTTTTGAGCTGATCTTTGTTTTCGTCAGCGTGCACACTCACGGAGAGGGTTAACAATGAAGCGCAAAGTATTAAGGCTGGAGATGGGAAGGCAGATACGGCCTTGTCCTGAGCGGAAAGGCGGGTTCTCATCAGGCTGAAATGAATGAATTTGCTCAAACTTTTTTCCGCTTGTCGACCGTGGATGATAGACAATATGGCTGTCCCTTATCTTATCGTAACACTAATCAACCGGCTGATGCACAAACAAAAAAAGCGTACCAGCCTGCGCTGATACGCCTTAAATTCGCTTTCTTAACGGAAATTAACGCGCGATAAACAGCGGTTTGCCGCTCATTTCGGCCGGGATTTCCATCCCCATCAGGGAGAGCATGGTCGGCGCAATATCAGACAATTTCCCGCCATCGATTGCTTGCGCGTTGCCACCCACGTAAATCAGCGGAACCGGCAGACTGGTATGTGCTGTGTGCGCCTGGCCGGTTGCCGGGTCACGCATCTGTTCCGCGTTACCGTGGTCGGCGGTGATCAGCAGCTGGCCACCGGCGGCTTTCACGGCATCCACAACCTGGGCAACACAATGATCCAGTGCTTCTACTGCGTTGACGGCAGCATCATAAACGCCGGTATGTCCGACCATATCGCCGTTCGGGTAGTTACAGATAATCGCGTCATATTTGCCACTGGCGATCGCACCCAGCAATTTATCGGTCAGTTCTGCTGAACTCATTTCCGGTTGCAGGTCATAGGTCGCGACATTTGGTGATTTCACCAGTATGCGGTCTTCACCTTCAAACGCATCTTCCATGCCGCCATTGAAGAAGAAGGTTACGTGCGCATATTTCTCAGTTTCGGAGATACGAAGCTGAGTTTTCTTATGCGCCATCAGCCATTCGCCCAGCGTGTTTTTCAATGATGCAGGCGGATACGCGCATGCAGCTTTAATATCAGCGGCGTATTCCGTCAGCATGATGAAATCGCCGAAGCTGATCACTTTTTCGCGGGCAAAACCGTCGAAGTCGGTGTTGATGAAGGCCCGGGTGATTTCACGCGCACGGTCAGCCCGGAAGTTCATGAAGATCATCGCGTCGCCGTCATTGATTGCCGCGGTTTCTTCGCCGGCAGCCTGCAACACAGTCGGTTTCACGAACTCATCATTTTCGTCACGGGCGTAAGCGGCCTGTAAGCCTGCCAGAGCGTTATCTGCGGTGAATGCGCCTTTGGCCTGAGACATCAGGTCATAAGCCAGTTGCACACGATCCCAGCGGTTGTCGCGGTCCATTGAATAATAACGACCGACGATAGATGCGATGCGTCCGGTACCGATTTCTGCAAACTTCTCTGAGAAACGTTTTAACGCGGCTTCAGCGCTGCGCGGAGGCGTGTCGCGGCCATCCAGGAATGCGTGCAGATATATGGCTTTTGCGCCACGGCGGTGAGCCAGTTCGACCATCGCCATAATGTGATCTTCGTGGCTGTGAACGCCACCCGCGGAAAGCAGACCCATAATGTGAACGGCTTTGCCCGCGCTGATTGCGCGATCAACCGCGCCGGTCAGTACGCTATTATTAAAGAAGTCGCCTTCTTTGATTTCTTTATCAAGGCGGGTGAGATCCTGATAAACGATACGGCCTGCGCCTAAATTAACATGGCCCACTTCGGAGTTGCCCATCTGACCATCAGGCAAGCCTACGTCAAGGCCTGACGCAGCAATCAGGGTGTGAGGCTGAGTCGCCCACAGCTTATCCATGACCGGGGTTTTTGCATTCAGAATCGCGTTATCTTGTTGTTCTTCGCGATATCCGTAGCCATCAAGAATAACCAGAACCATCGGTTTTTTATTGCTCGACATGTCAATTGACCTCAATTTGAAAGATGAAATGCTCAATAGGCTCGCCAGCTCGATGTGAAAAAACAGGCGTGGCTAAGTGCATTTAAGCGGGCTGATTTTACCCCAGCGCTGAAAGGGGAATAGCCGTGGGAGATCAAAGATGGAGCGCGGCGGGAGTTAACTTTCGGCATAAAGGCGTGTTAATTTTTCGGGATGTGCCGCAGTTTGTGGCATTAGCCCGCGCATACTGGCTGTATTTGCGCCGACGCGCAGGTATACTCTGAAGCCTTGAATTTTCCCCCAACTGACGGGAGTTGCTACACCCCATGCAAGATATTATGCCATTCATCAGTGCGCATCCGGTTCTCAGCCTGGCGTGGGTTGCGTTACTGATTGCAGTAATTGTGACCACCTTTAAAACACGTTTTTCTAAAGTGAAAGAGATCACGCGTGGCGAAGCTACCCGCCTGATCAACAAAGAAGATGCTGTTGTTGTCGATGTTCGCGCGCGTGAAGAATTCCGCAAAGGCCACATCGCAGAATCCCAAAATGTGCTGAGTGCAGACATTAAAAACAATAATCTGGGCGAACTGAGCAAGCACAAAGCGCAACCGGTTATCGTTGTCTGTGCCACCGGCCAGACTTCCCGCACGGCGGCAGAAGGCCTGATCGCAGCAGGTTTCGAACGTGTTTTCACGTTGAAAGAAGGTATCAGCGGCTGGAGCGGTGAAAACCTGCCTTTAGTTCGCGGTAAGTAAGATTCAGACCCCGTCGCAACGGCACTAAAATCTACGACCCAGAGGTGGAACCCATGGCTAAAATTGAAATCTATACCAAGGCAACCTGTCCTTACTGCCATCGTGCGAAAGCCCTGCTCAATAGCAAAGGCGCTTCATTTGATGAAATCGCTATTGATGGTGACGCAGATACGCGTGAAAAAATGATCGCCCGCAGCGGTCATTCGACTGTTCCTCAGATTTTTATCGACGGGCAGCACGTGGGCGGTTGCGATGATTTACATGCACTTGATGCGCGTGGTGGCCTTGACCCGTTACTGGGTTAATGCCGCAAGCCGCGTATTTTCATTAAGTGTTTAAAAGGACTATTAACCCGAGGGTACTACTCACATGTCAGAACAAAACAACACCGAGATGGCTTTCCAGATCCAACGTATTTACACCAAAGATATTTCTTTCGAAGCGCCAAATGCTCCTCAGGTTTTCCAGCAGGACTGGCAGCCGGAAGTGAAACTGGATCTTGATACGGCTTCCAGCCAGCTCGCTGAAGGCGTATACGAAGTCGTCTTGCGTGTGACCGTAACTTCTTCACTGGGTGACGAAACTGCATTCCTGTGCGAAGTTCAACAGGGTGGTATCTTCACTATCTCCGGTATCGATGGCAACCAGATGGCACATTGCCTGGGTGCGTACTGCCCGAACATCCTGTTCCCGTATGCGCGTGAGTGCATCACCAGCCTGGTTTCACGCGGTACCTTCCCGCAACTGAACCTGGCACCTGTTAACTTCGACGCTCTGTTCATGAACTATCTGCAACAGCAAGCTGAAGGCGAAGGTGCTGAACCGCATCAGGATGCCTGATGAAAACCGTCAATGCGTCAATGACTGTTATCGGTGCCGGATCTTACGGCACCGCTTTAGCGATTACTCTCGCCAGAAATGGCCATCCCGTTGTGCTCTGGGGACACAATCCCGACCACATCAATGCCTTACAACAAGCCCGTTGTAATCAGGAATTCCTTCCTGATGTTCCGTTCCCCGATAATCTGCTGCTCGAAACCAATCTGTCTGTCGCGTTAGCGGCCAGCCGTAATGTGCTGGTTGTCGTGCCTAGCCACGTTTTTGGTGACGTCCTGCGTCAGCTGAAACCGCATTTGCGGGCCGATGCGCGCGTAGTGTGGGCGACGAAAGGGCTTGAGGCGGAAACCGGACGTTTGTTGCAGGATGTTGCGCGTGAAGAGCTGGGTGATGCCATTCCGCTGGCCGTAGTTTCCGGGCCGACGTTTGCCAAGGAGCTGGCTGCCGGGATGCCGACAGCGATTTCGCTGGCTGCCACCGATGCGAGCTTCGCTGAAGATCTTCAGCAGTTGCTGCATTGCGGCAAGAGTTTCCGGGTTTACAGCAATCCTGATTTTATCGGAGTACAGCTTGGCGGCGCGATTAAAAACGTCATCGCTATTGGTGCCGGTATGTCCGATGGGATTGGTTTCGGCGCGAATGCCCGAACTGCGCTGATCACCCGTGGTCTGGCCGAAATGACCCGTCTGGGCTCCGCACTCGGTGCTGATCCTGCGACATTTATGGGCATGGCGGGGCTGGGCGATTTGGTGTTAACCTGCACGGACAATCAGTCACGTAACCGTCGTTTCGGCATTATGCTGGGACAGGGCAAAGATGTTCAGACTGCTCAGGACACTATCGGTCAGGTTGTTGAAGGCTATCGCAACACGAAAGAAGTACGGGCGCTGGCTCAGCGTAATAACGTTGAGATGCCTATTACGGAACAGATTTACCAGGTGTTGTACTGCGGTAAAGATGCCCGTGAAGCGGCCATCAGTCTGCTTGCCCGTGCGAGCAAGGACGAAAAACACAGCCACTGAAAGGCGACATGAAGCATAGCCACCTTGTTGGGTTTCCCGACAGGGCGGCTTTTTATTATCAAAACCTGCTAAGTCGTAAGGAAAAGTGATGTCGCTAGAAGAATTAGAACTGGTCTGGAATAACATTAAATCAGAGGCGAGAGCACTGGCTGAGTGTGAACCGATGCTGGCCAGCTTTTTCCACGCGACGTTACTCAAACATGAAACGCTGGGCAGCGCGCTGAGCTACATTCTGGCTAACAAGCTGGGCAACCCAATCATGCCGGCGATGGCGATTCGTGAAGTGGTCGAAGAAGCCTACCGCAATGACGAGCAAATGATCCTCTCCGCTGCCCGCGATATTCTGGCGGTGCATCAGCGTGATGCAGCGGTCGACAAATTCTCCACGCCATTGCTTTACCTCAAAGGTTTTCATGCGCTTCAGGCTTACCGCATCGGCAACTGGTTGTGGAAGCAGGATCGCAAAGCGCTGGCGATTTATTTCCAGAATCAGATTTCTGTCTCCTTCGGTGTGGATATTCACCCGGCGGCGCGTATTGGTTGCGGCATCATGTTTGACCACGCCACCGGGATTGTCATCGGTGAAACCGCCGTGGTTGAAAACGATGTATCGATTCTGCAATCGGTCACGCTTGGGGGGACGGGCAAAACGGTCGGCGATCGCCATCCGAAAATTCGTGAAGGCGTGATGATTGGCGCTGGCGCGAAAATTCTCGGCAATATCGAAGTGGGTGCAGGGGCAAAAATCGGGGCGGGTTCTGTGGTATTGCAATCTGTTCCGGCGCACACCACGGCGGCAGGCGTTCCTGCACGCATCGTCGGGCGGCCAGAAAGCGAACGACCTTCAATGGATATGGATCAGCATTTCAACGGTATCGCGCAGGGTTTTGAATTTGGCGACGGTATCTGACAGATTTCCGATGGCATGTTCTAACATGCCATCGTTCATTTCATTTTTTCTCTTCCGGTTTACTCTTTGAGTAAAGCACCCGGATATCCCAGCTGGCGCCAGGCCTCGTAAACCACCACAGAAACAGCATTCGATAAGTTCATGCTGCGGCTTTCTGCGAGCATCGGAATACGGATTTTATGTCTGACAGGCAGTGCATCCAGGATTGTAGCGGGCAGGCCGCGCGTTTCCGGGCCGAACAGCAAAAAATCATTATCCTGATAGCTGACGCCGCTGTGAGCGGGCGTGCCTTTTGTGGTCAAAGCGAACAGACGCTGCGGATTTTCGCTGCTGAGAAAAGCGTCGTAGTTTGGGTGATGTTTGATGTGAGCGAATTCGTGATAATCGAGCCCGGCACGGCGCAGGCGCTTATCGTCCCAGCCGAAACCCAGCGGTTCGATGAGGTGAAGCTGACATCCGGTGTTGGCACACAAACGGATAATATTGCCGGTATTTGGCGGGATTTCTGGTTCAAATAAAACGATGTTAAGCATGCGTCCCCCTGATAGAGGGACGCAGAATAGCAGAAACTCAACGCTGGTGCAGCGGCAGCCAGATAATCAGGCGAAGGCCACCCAGCGGGCTGTCTTCGGCTTTAACCTTACCTCTGTGCTGCTGAACGGCGGTATCCACAATCGCCAGCCCGAGGCCAGTTCCGCCTGATTCACGATCGCGAGCCTCATCAGTCCGGTAGAACGGACGGAAAATCTGTTCGCGATCTTCTTCACTGACGCCTGGGCCGTCGTCATCCACGGTAATGGTGATACCTTCGTTGTCGTGAGCGAAGTTCAGCGCGATGTGATGATGTGAATAGCGCAGGGCGTTGCGCACAATGTTTTCCAGTGCGCTGTCGAGCGCTGCCGCATTGCCGATGAGTTTCCACGGGCCCGGAGGCGATGTCACCTCAAGGGTTTTGCCCATCTGCTCAGCTTCAAACTGCGCATCATCAATCACGCCAGCCCACAATTCGTTGGCCTTCAGGGTTTCCCGCGACAGCTCATTTTTGTGCTGACTGCGCGATAACACCAGAAGGTCATTGATCATACCGTCCAGACGCTGCGCCTCATTCTCGATGCGCTGCAACTCTTTGCCTTCACCGTGGCGACGACGCATCAGCGCGGTTGCCAGCTGAAGTCGCGTCAGCGGTGTACGGAGTTCATGCGAGATATCTGAAATCAGCCGTTGTTGCGCGGTCACCATGCGTTCGAGCGCGCTGACCATCTGGTTGAAACTGGCGCCAGTCGCGAGGAACTCCTGCGGTCCGGCTTCGAGTTCCGGATGTTGTTTGAGATTTCCCCGTGCAACGTCATCTGCGGCGTTTTTCAACTTACGTGCAGGTTTCGCCAGACTCCATGCCAGCCAGAGCAGAAGCGGAGCGCTGATGAGCATTGTGACGATGAGCAAAAGAAGCGGGCGGTCAAACATCAGATTGATAAAATCAGACTGAGAGCTACTGGCCGGACGCATCAGGTAAAGCTGATAGTTGTCCTCGCCGTCACGAACAGAAAATGGCCCCACCATTTCAACGCGGCCATATTTCTTTTTCTTCGGACGATCGGAGTTGTCAGACTGCCCGATGAAGTTACGCACGATCTGCATTTCATTGCGCTGCGCACCGATGACGCGGCCTTCGCTGGTGACCAGCAACAGGCGCTGGCCCGGCGGAGCCCACTTATCGATCGCGCGGAACAGCCTGCGCCACCACATCAGGTCATTAGCCGGATCCGTGGCGAGTTCGGCTTCGACATGTTGTTCAATCATCAGGCCTTGCCGCTGTTCGTTATCGAGCAACGGCGTAATCTGGCGAGAATCGAGTTTCGGCACCATCAATACCAACATCAGCACCAGCGCTAATGTGAACCAAAAAATGGCAAAGATACGCGCCGTAAGGCTGTTTATCATGAAGCAGAAACCATCAGATAACCGCGTCCGCGCAAGGTTTTAAACCACGGATGTCCGTCCTGACGGTCGGGCAATTTACGGCGCAAATTAGAAATATGCATATCGATGGCACGGTCAAACGGCGTCAGACGTTTACCCAGTACTTCCTGGCTCAGATGCTCGCGTGAAACGACCTGTCCGAGATGCTTTGCCAGTAAATACAGCAGGGTAAATTCAGTCCCGGTGAGATCCAGCGCTTCACCGTTAAAACTGGCTTCCTGGCGGCCGGGGTTAAGTTGCAGCCCGTCGACTTCCAGCGTTGGCGAGCCATTATTTTCATTGGTTTGCTGCTGTTCGCTCCAGTTGGAACGGCGCAACATGGCGCGGATGCGCGCAACCAGTTCACGGTCGTTAAACGGTTTTGGCAGATAGTCATCGGCACCCAGTTCGAGGCCGAGAACACGGTCTAATTCACTGCCGCGAGCGGTTAACATAATCACTGGCGTCTGGTGGCGCTGGCGTAATTCTTTAAGGGTTTCAATGCCGTTCTTCTTCGGCATCATCACGTCAAGTAACAGAAGATCGATGGTATTATCGATTTTCTCTAATGCCTGCTCACCGTCGTAAGCCACCACAACATTAAAGCCTTCCATTTCGAGTAATTCTTTCAAAAGTGAAGTCAGTTCACGGTCATCATCAACTAACAAAATTTTATTCATTGTATTTACCTCTAGACGCAAAATACGTCATCAATTGCCGCTATTCCATGACTTTACGTACTTTTACAAGCACTGACGCTTGTTTGCAGCAGCAGGTTTAGACTGCTTTTCAATGATTCGCGATGAGCGATAAAGACTTTAGGAGTATGTGATGTTTAAGGCAGCTTCAATTGGTTTGGCCACGCTTCTGACGCTGAGTTCAGGTGTCGTTTTAGCAGATGGCGCAAAACCAGTGTCGGCGATGCCAGCAGAACATGATAGCACGTTGTTGGATAAGCCTCAGGAACGCAACACACTGTTTGATGGTGTGAATCTGACCGAGCAACAGCGCCAACAAATGCGCGACCTAATGCATCAGGCCCGTAAAGATTTGCCTCATGTAAATGTAGAACAGATGGAAACTATGCACAGGCTGGTGACCGCTGAAAAATTTAATCAGGCCGCTGTAAGGGCTCAAGCCGAATTAATGGCTCAGGAACAAGTGGACCGCCAGGTCGAAATGGCCCGCATCCGCAACCAGATGTTTAATCTTCTGTCTCCCGAGCAAAAAGATGTACTTAACAGGAAGCACGAGCAACGCATGAAAGAGATGCAAGCGCAGCTTTCTGGTTTACAACCCCCTTCTGCCCAGAAGACGAGTAGTACCAGCACGACCGAGTAAGATCCCTGTTTTTCCTTGCCATAGACACCATCCCTGTCTTCCCCCACCGAAAGGTGGGGTTTTTTTTGTCCGCAATTTGGAATTGTTTCACAAAACCGGAAATTAACAAGATGGAAATCTGCGCGTAACCAACCGGAAATATCTTGTAAAAGCCGTATGAATCAGTAAATTGCGATGTACAGAGCGTTGTATGCGTGTTCTTGCTGACTTGAATCAATTCAGCTACGGTGTTTTGTTATACTATAGGCTCAAACGCTAATAAGCCCTTTGGCTGCAAAAGTTAAATCCGCCGACGGGCAGGCTCAAGATTCTTAAGAAATTGCATCTACAAGTTCAGAGGTAGTCATGATCAAAAAAATTGGTGTACTGACAAGCGGTGGCGATGCACCGGGCATGAACGCTGCGATCCGCGGCGTTGTGCGTTCGGCGTTATCCGCAGGTTTGGAAGTTTTCGGTATTGAAGATGGCTATCTCGGCATGTACGAAAATCGCATGCGAGAACTCGACCGCTACAGCGTTTCAGACATGATCAACCGTGGCGGTACTTTCCTGGGTTCAGCGCGTTTCCCTGAATTCCGCGATCCGGACATGCGGAAAGTTGCCCTGCAAAACCTGAAAGATCGCGGTATCGACGGCCTCGTCGTTATCGGCGGTGACGGTTCTTATGCCGGTGCTGACCTGCTGACGAAAGAAGGTGGCATTCGTTGTATCGGCCTGCCAGGCACCATCGACAACGACGTTGCCGGTACTGACTACACCATCGGTTTCTTCACTGCTCTGGGTACTGTGGTTGAAGCTATCGACCGCCTGCGTGACACCTCTTCTTCACACCAGCGTATCTCTATCGTTGAAGTGATGGGCCGTTACTGCGGCGATTTGACTCTGGCTGCGGCCATTGCCGGTGGTTGCGAATTTATCGCCATCCCAGAAGTAGAATTCAAACGTGATGATCTGGTTGCTGAAATCAAAGCCGGCATCGCGAAAGGTAAAAAGCACGCTATCGTCGCCATCACTGAAAAGTTAGATGATATCGATGAGCTGGCTAAATACATCGAGAAAGAAACCTGTCGTGAAACCCGTGGCACCGTACTGGGTCACATCCAGCGTGGTGGTGCACCGGTTGCTTATGACCGTATTTTAGCGTCCCGCATGGGTGCTTACGCGGTAGACCTGCTGATGGAAGAAGGTCGTGACTACGGCAAAGGCGGTTACTGCGTCGGTGTTCAAAACGAGAAAATGGTTCACGAACTGATCTCTGTGTGTATTTCTCCTGAGAACAAGAAAAGTAAGTTCAAAGAAGACTGGTACGATACAGCTAAAAAACTGTTCTAAAAACAGCTTCTTGCCTGAATATAAGAACCTCCTTTACGGGAGGTTTTTTTTCGACCTGTTTCTGGTTATTCCAGAAAGTAATAGAAAAAAACCTTTTATTCTTTAGTTGTTTTCTTTTTCTCTGGCACGCTCTGTTCATCCAATCAAATTAATGAAATCCATAAAAACTATTTTTGGGAGAGAGTGCGATGCGTATGCGTAAATGGGGTGCAGGTCTGGCATTACTGTTGGTAGCAACCGGGGCGATTGCCAAAGACATTCAGATTCTGAACGTGTCGTACGATCCAACCCGTGAGCTTTATGAGCAATATAACAAAGCATTCAGTAAATACTGGCAGGGCAAAACCGGTGATACCGTGACCGTTCGCCAGTCACACGGCGGTTCAGGCAAGCAGGCAACGTCTGTCATTAACGGTATTGAAGCCGATGTCGTGACCCTCGCCCTGGCGTATGACGTAGATGCTATCGCTGAACGCGGCCGTATTGATAAAAACTGGATCACCCGCCTGCCAGACAATTCTGCCCCTTACACGTCGACCATCGTATTCCTGGTTCGCAAAGGCAACCCGAAACAAATTCACGACTGGAATGATTTGATCAAACCGGGTGTATCGATTATCACCCCGAATCCTAAAACATCAGGCGGTGCGCGCTGGAACTATCTGGCTGCGTGGGGCTATGCCCTGCATCACAACAACAATGACAAAGCGAAAGCTCAGGATTTTGTGAAAGCGCTGTATAAAAACGTGGAAGTGCTGGATTCCGGTGCCCGCGGCGCGACAAATACCTTTGTGGAACGCGGTATTGGTGATGTGCTGATTGCCTGGGAAAACGAAGCGCTGCTGGCCACCAAAGAAGTTGGAAAAGACAAGTTTGAAATCGTGACGCCAAGCGAATCGATTCTGGCAGAGCCAACGGTTTCTGTGGTGGATAAAGTGGTCGATAAGCGTGATACGCGTACCGTGGCAGAAGCTTATCTGAAGTACCTGTACTCACCGGAAGGCCAGACTATTGCAGCTGAAAACTACTATCGTCCGCGTGATCCGGTTGTTGAGAAAAAATTCGATGCTGAATTCCCTAAACTGAAACTGTTCACCATTGGTGATGTTGCAGGAACTTGGGCTCAGGCGCAGAAAGATCACTTCGCGACTGACGGGATTTTCGACCAAATCAGCAAGCGTTAATCCTGTTTTCAGGCAATAAAAAACCCCGGCAAGCCGGGGTTTTTTGCGCTCAGAAGGAACAGGCTTACGCTTGTTTTGCTTCTGCGGCCGCTTTAACGATCACAGCGAAAGCGTCAGCTTTCAGTGATGCGCCGCCAACCAGTGCGCCATCGATGTCTGGCTGAGTGAACAGTTCAGCAGCGTTAGCAGCGTTAACAGAACCGCCGTACTGGATGATAACTTGTTCAGCCACAGCAGCATCTTGTTTAGCGATGTGGTCACGGATGAATTTGTGAACGGCCTGAGCCTGAGCTGGGGTCGCTGATTTGCCTGTACCGATAGCCCAAACAGGTTCGTAAGCGATCACTGCGCCTTCGAATGCTTTCGCGCCCAGAGTGTTCAGAACGGCGTCCAGTTGCTTAGCGCATACGGCTTCAGTTTTACCGGCTTCGTTTTCTGCTTCAGTTTCACCGATGCACAGAACAGGGATCAGACCCGCTTCTTTCAGCACGCCAAATTTCTTAGCAATGAACTCGTCGCTTTCTTTGTGGTAAGTGCGGCGTTCTGAGTGACCGATGATGATGTATTTCGCACCGATATCTTTCAGCATGTCGGCAGAGATCTCACCGGTGAATGCGCCGGACAGGTTAGCATCAACGTTCTGAGCACCCAGCGCGATACGGCTGCCGGCCAGAGCGTGTTTAGCCTGTGACAGGTAAACTTCTGGTGGAGCAATTGCAACGCCACAACCTACAACGGTGCTCAGCTCGGTACGCAGAGCAGCAATCAGTTCGTTAACCATGTGGGTGCTGCCGTTAAGCTTCCAGTTACCCATCACTAATGGATGTCGCATGTTTTTTCCTCCAAAAGGGGACGCGAGTGTCGATTAAAATTTCTGCCAAACAAGCAGATTACCTGTGCAACAGTATAGAGATCATTGACCATAAAGGCTTTGCTTTTTGTCATTAAAAACCGTCATCTCAGGGCTCGGCCAGCGCCAGTTTTACCGGCTCAACGGCAAACGTCAGGCCTTTTTCGCCATTGTCTGAAATCACAAAACGCACCGCCCCAACTTCCTGTTTATAAAACTGCTGACCTTTCCCTTTTTCAATCAGGGACGTCACTCTCGCCACGCTTTGTTCCGGCGAAAGGGTGGCATCAAACTGACGCATCAGATTCGCCATATAGCTGACAGCCAGCGTGCGGGCGGCTTTTTCTTCAGGGCCCTGAATCGGCAAATAGGTAATTTGCAGCGTTTTGATTTTGCCTGTGCCTTTTTCCAGCGCGGTGGAGGCATAGAGATTTTCGTTAATTTTGCTGGCCGCGCGGGTCAGCGAGCTGTTAGCGGATTCACTGATTGCGCGGAATTCGCCGATCTGCTGGGTCGGATTCGCTTCATTGTATTTGGCGCGGAAGTTAATCAGCGTCGTTTCGAATGTCGGTGCGCCTGCCAGAAGATACGGGGCTTTCGGCATCTCTTCTGCGCCGGAATGGTCAGCCGGCGGATCGGCAAGGGCTGTGTTCTGGCCCGCGAGTATCAGTAATACGTGCAAAGCCAGTTGTAAAATCGATTTAGCAACAGTCATAGGGCGTTTCTTATTTTGTTTCAACAGACCGATTAAAGCGGTGATCGGGGGGCAATGTCAAAAGGAGTGCGTAAACATTCTCCCGGCCACGGTGCATCAGGTACACTCGCCCTGTTTTAACATTTTCCTCTCATTGTTTTTTAGGGAACCGACGGTCAATGACGTTACAGCACGCACTGTTTTCTTTTAACGGCCGCCTGGGCCGCCGCGATTTTTGGATCTGGATGATCAGCTGGCTGATTCTGATGGCCGCCGATTTCTTCTTTGCCGCACAGCTATGGATTACCTATCAGACCGCGGGTTTCGCGCTGGTCGTCCTGTTGTGGCCAACGGCGGCGGTGCTGGTGAAAAGGTTACATGACCGCAATAAGTCGGCCTGGTGGGCATTGTTGTTTGTGCTGGCGTGGATGCTGGTGGCCGGAAACTGGGCGGCGGCGATGCCGCAGACGTGGAGCTGGGTATTAGGACGGCTGGTGCCTTCGGTCATTTTCATCATGCTGATTATCGACTGCGGCGCTTTCGCCGGTACACCGGGCACAAATCGTTTTGGCCCGGAGCCGGAAGACGTCAGATTTAAATCTGCATAACAAAAAATACTTACCAGTAGTGTTCGCTGGTCATATGACCCGGTTTGCGTTTGAGATGCTTGCGCATGCCATGCAGGTCTTTCAGCACCTGCTGGGTATCGCGGACCATCTGCGGGTTTCCGCAGAGCATGATGTGGCTGTCTTCCGCGTTGATCTTCAGGCCGACAGCCCCTTCCAGCGTGCCATTTTCAATCAGCGCCGGGACACGGCCGGTCAGTGAGCCTGAAATTTCTTCACGGCTGACGACGGTCTGAATATGCAGTTTGCCTTCATAACGTCGCTGTAATTGCTGCATCAGCGGTAAATAGCTGAGATCGGCAGCAAAGCGCGCGGCGTGGATCAGTACGATATTTTTAAAACGCTCCAGACCGGCTCCTTCCTGCAAAATTGACAGATAAGGCCCGATGGCGGTACCGGTTGCCAGCATCCAAAGCGTGTCACACTCAGGAACTTCATCAATCACGAAAAAACCGGCGGCTTCTTTGGTGACATGAATTTCGTCGCCGGGCTGCATCACGTGCAGACGCGGGCTGAGTTTTCCTTCCGGCACGTTGACCAGATAAAACTCCAGGTCTGCGCTGGAAGGCGGATTGACGTAGGAATATGCACGCTGAACCCGCTCGCCGTCGATTTCCAGAGAGAGTTTGGCAAACTGGCCTGCGGTAAAAGAGTCGACTGGCGCATTGACCGTGATGCTGAACAAATTGTCCGTCCAGTGCTCAACTTTTTTGATTTTTCCCGTTACCCAATCAGCCATAAAAACTCCTGTCGTTTCTGATTTCGTCATGCATAGCGAATTTATGCGCTGATTTTATTTCAAATTTTTCGGATCCCTTATCGGTTAAATGTTATCAGCCTGTTCTGCGTCCGTTAGCCAGTATCGATTTCTGTACAGTCTGCGTTACAGATCTGGCTCCTGTCGCTGCCAGCAAAATAACAGGAGAGTTTGCCGCACCCCTCGCTTATTCATCTGAATTTGTTAACTTATGCGCCGCCGTATTATCGGCGGTTTTGCTGGTTATTTGTTCTGAACTTTTTCCACCTTATCTGATAACGAACTGAAAAATGAAAAATCTGGAAAATATTCACCTGCTTGTGATGCTGATATTGCTGGTGGCGGTCGGTCAGATGGCGCAGACCATTTATGTGCCGAACATCGCGGATATGGCGACCAGTCTGGCCGTCAAACCGGGGGCAGTGCAGCGCGTTATGGCCGCTTATTTGCTGACCTACGGCGGCTCGCAGCTGATTTACGGCCCGTTGTCCGACAACGTGGGGCGCAAACCGGTGATCCTCACCGGTCTGATGATTTTCCTGATTGGTGCGGCGGGCGCGATGGTGTCATCCAGTCTGAATATGCTGATCCTGGCCAGTGCGGTTCAGGGGCTGGGCACCGGCGTAGCGGGCGTGATGGCGAGAACCATGCCGCGTGACTTATACAGCGGCGGTGCTTTGCGCCACGCCAACAGTTTGCTGAACATGGGGATTCTGGTCAGCCCGCTGTTAGCGCCGGTTATCGGTGGTGCGCTGGCTGCGTGGCTGGGCTGGCGGGCGAGTTTCGGTTTTCTGCTTATTCTGTGCGCGGGCGTCGCGTTTTCGATGTACCGCTGGTTGCCGGAAACCCGCCCGGAATTTACTGCTGACCATCCGCCGCGCAAAATGCTCAGCAGCCTGCGTTTGTTGCTGGCAGACGGCAATTTCAGCCGCTATCTGGTAATGCTGGTGGGCGCGCTGGCGGGCGTGGCGGTCTTTGAAGCCAGCTGCGGCGTGCTGATGGGCGGCGTGTTGGGGCTGAGCGGTGTGATGGTCAGCATCCTGTTTATCCTGCCGATCCCTGCGGCATTCTTCGGTGCCTGGTATGCCGGGCGTACGGAGAAAAGCTTCCAGCAACTGATGTGGCATTCGGTCATCAGCTGTCTGCTGGCGGGATTATTGATGTGGATCCCGGGCTGGCTGGGCATTATGAATATCTGGACGCTGATCGTGCCTGCGTCTTTGTTCTTCTTCGGCGCGGGTATGTTATTCCCGCTGGCGACGACCGGCGCGATGGAGCCTTTCCCGTATCTGGCGGGGGCTGCAGGGGCGCTGGTGGGCGGTTTGCAGAATATGGGATCCGGGCTGGTGGCGTGGATGTCAGCGATGTTGCCGCAAACCGGTCAGTTCAGTCTTGGCCTGCTGATGTTTGCGATGGCTGTGCTGATTTTGCTGTGCTGGTGGCCGATGTCGAACCGCAGTCAGCATGAAGGACATGCGGTTTAACGTTTTGTTTTACATTAAAAAAGGCAGGGCAAAAAAACCTGCCTTTTTGATGACCGGAAGGCCGCGGATCAGATAATGAATTCGTGCAGCGCGGCGTCTTTGCGGTCTAGATAATGCGTCGAACGGATGCGGCGGATGGTGCGGGATTTGCCACGAATCAGCAGTGTTTCGGTGGTCGCCATATTTCCCTGACGGCTGATGCCTTCCAGAAGATCGCCTTTGGTAATCCCGGTCGCTGAGAAAATCACGTTGTCGTTGCGCGCCATATCATCAAGCAACAGCACTTTCCCGGCTTCAATCCCCATCGCTTTACAGCGCGCCAGCTCTTCTTCGCCAATCCGGCGGTTTTCCGGCGTATCTCCTTTGACGTCATGACGCGCCAGTAATCGCCCCTGCATATCGCCATCCAGCGCGCGGATAACGGCCGCAGAAATCACGCCTTCAGGCGCGCCGCCAATTCCATAAAGCACGTCAACCTCACTTTCCGGCATGCAGGTCAGAATGGTTGCTGCGACGTCACCGTCCGGGAACGCAAAGACGCGGACACCGGCGGTCAGCATTTCACGGATTGCGTCGTCATGACGCGGTTTTGCTAGCACGGCAACAGTCAGTTCGGTCAGCGGTTTGTTCAGCGCTTTGGCAATATTCGCCAGATTTTCTGCCAGCGTCAGGTTCAGATTAATAGCGCCTTTCGCGCCAGGACCGACGGCAATTTTCTCCATGTACATATCAGGGGCGTTGAGGAAAGAACCCTGATCGCCCACAGCCAGCACAGCCAGTGCGTTGGACTGACCCATTGCGGTCATGCGCGTGCCTTCAATCGGATCCACCGCAATATCGACCGCGTCGCCGTTGCCGGTACCGACTTTTTCGCCGATATACAGCATCGGTGCTTCATCGATTTCACCTTCGCCAATCACAATCGTGCCGTCGATATCGACTTTATTAAGCATGATGCGCATGGACTGCACGGCGGCGTTATCGGCGAGGTTTTTATCCCCGCGGCCCAGCCATTTATAACCGGCGAGCGCGGCAGCTTCGGTCACGCGGGAGAACTCGATTGCTAATTCACGTTTCATTGGAAAACCTGTTGGAAGAAAAGAAAGAGTTCGGTGAGACAAGGCTCATCTGTGCCGCAGATTTTAGCACAGTGGGAAGGACGCATAAAAAACTCCCCGGATGGGGAGTTTCATAAAAGGTGTTGGCGTAAAACTGACGGGATTACTCGTCGTGATCTTCCCACGAACGAACGCGTGCCACCGCTTTCTGCCAGCCTTTATAGCGGACATTACGTTCCGTCGTTTCAATGCTTGGGCGGAATTCACGTTCGATAGTGGCTTTGCTGCGGACTTCTTCCAGATCGTTCCAGAAACCGACGGCCAGGCCTGCGAGGAAAGCAGAACCCAGCGCGGTAACTTCCAGCACTTCAGGACGCTCAACGCGGGTACCCAAAATGTCGGACTGGAATTGCATCAGGAAGTTGTTGGCGACCGCGCCGCCGTCCACGCGTAAGGATTGCAGACGGGCACCGGAATCGGCCTGCATGGCATCCAGTACGTCGCGGGTCTGATAAGCAATAGACTCCAGCGTTGCGCGGATGATGTGGTTGCTGTTCGCACCACGGCTCAGACCGAAGATTGCGCCACGGGCATACGGGTCCCAGTAAGGGGCGCCGAGGCCGGTGAAAGCAGGCACCACGTAAACGCCGTTAGTGTCTTTCACCTTCATCGCGAAATATTCGGAGTCAGTCGCATCGCTGATCAGTTTCAGCTCATCACGCAGCCACTGAATAGATGCGCCACCAACGAAAACGGCACCTTCCAGCGCGTAGTTTACTTCGCCGCGCGGGCCGCAGGCGATGGTGGTCAGCAGACCATTTTTCGATGCAACAACTTCGGTGCCGGTGTTCATTAACAGGAAGCAGCCGGTGCCGTAGGTGTTTTTCGCCATACCCGGTTGCACGCACAGTTGGCCGTAAAGCGCCGCCTGCTGGTCACCGGCAATACCGGCGATTGGAATACGCGTACCGCCTTTACCACCAATGTTGGTCTGGCCGTAAATTTCAGAGGAAGGACGGACTTCCGGCAGCATTTCACGCGGAATATCCAGCGCTTCGAGCATGCGTTCATCCCACTTCAAATCACGGATATTGAACAGCATGGTACGTGATGCGTTGGTGTAATCCGTCACGTGAACGCGTCCCTGAGTCATTTTCCAGACCAGCCAGGTATCCACAGTCCCGAACAGCAGTTCGCCGCGTTTAGCACGTTCACGGGAGCCTTCAACGTTATCGAGGATCCATTTCAGTTTGGTGCCGGAGAAGTACGGGTCAACAACCAGGCCGGTGTTGTGACGGATGTACTCTTCCATCCCGTCTTTTTTCAGCTTTTCGCAGATATCAGCAGTACGACGGCATTGCCACACAATCGCGTTATAAATCGGCTTGCCGGTTTCTTTTTCCCACACGATGGTGGTTTCACGCTGGTTGGTGATACCGATACCGGCGATTTGATCGGAATTGATGTCGGCTTTAGCCAGCACTTCAACCAGTACCGAGCTTTGCGATGACCAGATTTCCATCGGATCGTGCTCAACCCAGCCAGATTTAGGGTAGATCTGGGTAAATTCACGCTGAGAAACGCTGATGATGTTGGCATCGTGATCCAGCACTACTGCGCGTGAGCTGGTCGTACCCTGATCGAGTGCGACAATGTATTTTTTTTCGTGAGTCGTATCTGCTGACATAATTTTCATCCTGCAAATGAGTAAGCTGTGGAACCGTTTAGCCGATCAGGCCTTACGCTGTTTGGTTGGCTGTGACGCTTTGTCAGCCGCTGTTTCGTTAATCTGGTGTGGCAGGTGACGACTAATCAATGCTTTATAGCCGACCGCACCCAGACACGCACCCAGCAGTGGGCCAAAAATCGGTACCAGGAAGTAAGGGATATCTCGGGCGCCGGTGAAGGCCACTTTGCCCCAGCCTGCGAAGTAAGCGAACAGTTTCGGTCCGAAATCACGCGCCGGGTTCAGTGCGAATCCGGTCAGTGGCCCCATGGATGCACCGATAACTGCAATCAGAATACCGATCAGCAGCGGAGCCAGCGGGCCACGTGGCAGGCCGTTGCCGTCATCGGTCAGGCCGAGGATCAGCGACATCAGAACGGCGGTGATCACGGTTTCAACCAGGAACGCCTGCAATACGCTGATGTGCGGGTTTGGATACGTCGAGAAGATACCGGCAAGGCTCAGACTGTCTACGCTGCCGCGTACCATGTTGTGAGTTTGCTCGAAATCGTAGAACAGATTGTAGTAAAGGCCGTAAACCAGCGCGGCGGCACAGAAGGCGCCTGCGACCTGCGCGATGATGTAAGGCAGAACTTTGCGTCCTTCAAAGTTTGCAAACAAACATAGCGCGACGGTGACAGCCGGGTTCAGGTGTGCGCCTGAGATCGCCGCAGTCAGGTAAATGGCCATGGCCACACCGAAACCCCAGACGATACTGATTTCCCACTGGCCAAAGGATGCTCCGGCAAGCTTCAATGCAGCAACACAGCCTGCACCGAAGAAAATGATAAGCCCGGTACCCAGAAACTCAGCGATGCACTGACCTTTTAATGTGGAACTCATGGTTTGGCTCATAGTTTGATCCTGCTAAGGATGATGTTAATGATTGGTTATAGTTTTTCTGTTATGTCGTACGTGAACGTAATCGGATTTTGACGTTCATCATTAAATGAGAACGTAATGTGAATTTATCGTTAACGAGCATAAACGAGAAATAGCGAAATCAAATTTTGTGTGTCGTGTCATAAAAATGAGCGATTTCGCGTATTCGCAGGCCATCACGCGCGGGAAAAAGGCCACGATTTAACAATTTTTGGGCCGCGTCGGTTGAAACGAACATAACAACAGGCCTGATAAGGTTATTCGGTATTAACGGGGATTTCTGGTGAGTGACGCTGCTTTTTAAGCATTTCCTGATACCCGGCGCCGTAAAATTGCAACAGACTGCGTGCAGGAAGGGGTTCTTGCTAGACAGGGCAAAGCTGGCTACATACAATCACCCGGTAAGACACCCGCTGGTTTTACAAGACTTTGGCGCAATTCAGACCCGGATTTGGTTTGTATTCGTTATCAAAATCGACGGAGTGCAGGAATTCTTGAGCCGTGTCCGGATGATGCGGCAGAACATAAGATGTGCGCCTTGCGAACATAAGGG
The DNA here is from genome assembly GCF_019049615.1 of Rahnella sp. BCC 1045. NCBI lineage: Bacteria > Pseudomonadati > Pseudomonadota > Gammaproteobacteria > Enterobacterales > Yersiniaceae > Rahnella > Rahnella sp. BCC 1045. Next base: position 81,418 of record NZ_JAFMOZ010000127.1, read on the forward strand.
GACCGAAAAATGTCATTTGAAGTATTTGAGAAATTAGAAGCTAAAGTTCAGCAAGCGATCGATACCATTACTCTTTTGCAGATGGAAATCGAAGAACTGAAAGAACAAAACAATACCCTGTCTCAGGAAGTTCAGCAGGCGAGTGGTAATCATGAATCGCTGGTGCGTGAAAATGCACAGTTGAAAGAAGAACAGCACGTGTGGCAGGACCGTCTGCGTGCATTGCTGGGAAAAATGGAAGAAGTCTGATGACTTCGGCCTGAAAATAAAAAAGGACGCCACGGCGTCCTTTTTTGTTGCTGAAAGCGCAAGGTTATTCGATGTCGAGCGGGTCTTCTGACAGCACGATACCGGTGTTGTCGGCATAAAGATGGTCACCGGAGAAGAAGGTGACACCGCCGAAATTGACACGAATGTCGCTTTCGCCAATCCCTTCACTGCCTGCGCCCGCCGGAATCGCTGCCATCGCCTGAATGCCGATATCCAGTTCTTCCAGATCGTCTACCTGACGAACTGCACCGTAAATCACAATCCCTTCCCATTCGTTTTGCAACGCCAGGCGTGCCAGACCGGCATCAAGCAATGCGCGACGAACGGAGCCACCGCCATCGACCAGCAGTACGCGACCACGGCCATTTTCTTCCAGCAAGTCATAAAGCAAGCCATTGTCTTCGAAACACTTCACTGTCGTGATTTGCCCGCCAAATGAAGTACGGCCACCAAAGTTGGAGAACAGGGGTTCGACGACATTCACTTCTTCATGGTAGATGTCGCAAAGTTCGGAAGTATCGTATTTCATAGGATTTCATCTGGTTGCTGCATGAGTGTTCAGTATATCCCTTTCGGACGGATGTTGGCAAAATCATCAATTGTTAAATGTGAAAAGCGGCTCGATAAACGCACATCAGGCCACTTTTATTCAATTGAGTAACAGACCCACCGCAAACAACACGTTAGTCAGTAACGCCGTTTTCACCATATGTTCGAGCAGCGGACGCACTTCCAAAGATGTTTTGGACTTTCTTACGCGGATGACGTGAGTCACCAGCATCGGTACGGCCAGAATAAATAACCAGCCGGTCCAGTGGCGCAAATACACGGCGGAAAAAATGGCCAGGCACAGTGTGGCGGCGGCCAAAATAAACGTGTGATAATTGCGGGCATTCACTGGCCCGAGGCGAACCGCCAGCGTGTTTTTGCCGTTGGCGCGATCGGTTTCGATATCGCGCAAATTGTTGATATTCAGCACCGCCGTCGAGAGCAATCCCGTTGCGGTGGCTGGCAGCATCACAATCCAGTCAAAATATCCCGCCTGCAAATAGAATGTCCCGGCGACGCTTATCCAGCCAAAGAAAATCAAAACGGAAATATCACCCAGCCCCATATAACCGTAAGGGCGCGTGCCGACGGTATATGTGATGGCCGCGCCAATAGAGAGAAGGCCGAGGATCACAAAGCCCACGACATCACTCGGTTTGTGGCAGGCGACAGCGATAAGCGCGATACCGCACACGAGCGTCAGGGCGATGGTCAGGATAATCGCGCGCTTCATCTGTGCGGCGGTAATCATCCCTTTTTGCATCCCGCGCAACGGCCCGACGCGATCGGGCGTATCACTGCCTTTTTCGGCATCGCCATAATCATTGGCCAGATTAGACAGGATTTGAAGACAACCCGCCGTCAGCAACGCCAGCAGCGCGATGAGCGGATGGAAAACGCCTTGCAGGCTGGCAATCGCCGAACCCATGACAATTGAGGCAAAAGCCAGAGGCAGCGTTTTAGGACGCAGGCTTTCAAGCCATGCGCGGGCAGGCGTGGTCGGGGTGCAGGGAGTCATTGTGCTCATAGGTGATTTCGCTCAGGTGAACAGTCAGTCCGAAATCTAAAAAAAATCAGGGAGGCAAACGCCTCCCTGAAGATCACTTTCGGAACGTATGAGCAAATTATAAGATAAAACGGCTCAGATCTTCATCAGCTACCAGCTGATCAAGGTGGCTTCTAACATAATCTGCATCAATGTTTATGGAGATACCGTTGCTTTCGCTGGCGTCGTAGGAAATATCTTCCATCAGGCGCTCCAGAACCGTGTGCAGACGACGTGCGCCAATGTTCTCGGTGGTTTCGTTCACCTGCCATGCCGCTTCCGCGATACGACGGATGCCGTCAGCCGTGAAATCAATGGTCACACCTTCGGTCGCCATCAATGCTTTGTACTGATGAGTCAGGGATGCACTTGGCTCAGTCAGAATACGTTCGAAGTCTTCAGTCGACAGCGCCTGTAGCTCAACGCGGATTGGCAGACGCCCCTGCAATTCTGGGATCAGGTCTGACGGGCTGGCTGTCTGGAACGCGCCAGAGGCAATAAACAGAATGTGATCCGTTTTCACCATGCCGTGTTTAGTGGAAACGGTACAGCCTTCCACCAGCGGCAGCAGATCGCGCTGAACGCCTTCGCGTGACACATCCGGGCCTGAGCTCTGGCCGCGTTTACAGATTTTGTCGATCTCATCGATGAACACGATGCCGTGCTGTTCAACGGCTTCAATCGCCTGTTCTTTCAGCTCTTCCGGGTTCACCAGTTTCGCCGCTTCTTCTTCAACCAGCAGCTTGTAAGCTTCTTTGATTTTCAGTTTGCGCGGTTTCTGCTTCTGTCCGGCCATGTTCTGGAACATGGATTGCAGCTGATTGGTCATCTCTTCCATGCCCGGAGGGGACATGATTTCAACGCCAACAGGCGCAGCCGCCAGATTGATTTCGATTTCTTTGTCGTCGAGCTGGCCTTCACGTAATTTCTTGCGGAAGTTCTGGCGCGCGGCAGAAGGCTCGTGCGCTTCGTCAGCCTGGCCCCAGTTATTTTTCGCCGGCGGGATCAGCACATCGAGAATACGTTCTTCGGCCATTTCTTCGGCGCGGAAGCGGTTCTTATCGATGGATTGCAGGCGCACCATTTTCACGGCGGCATCGGTCAGATCACGAATAATTGAATCTACTTCTTTCCCGACGTAGCCCACTTCAGTGAACTTAGTGGCTTCGACTTTGATGAACGGCGCGTTAGCCAGTTTGGCCAGACGACGGGCAATTTCGGTTTTACCGACACCGGTCGGGCCGATCATCAGAATATTTTTTGGGGTGACTTCGTGGCGCAGCGCTTCATCAAGCTGCATACGGCGCCAGCGGTTACGCAGGGCGATCGCGACAGCGCGTTTCGCTTTATCCTGGCCAATGATGTAGCTGTCTAACTCGCTGACAATTTCGCGCGGGGTCATCTCAGACATAATTTTCGATCCTTACGCTTTAGAAGACAATTCTTCGAGGGTGTGGAAATGGTTGGTATAGATACAGATGTCACCGGCGATAGTCAGCGATTTTTCGACGATATCGCGTGCGCCAAGGTCTGAGTTTTCCAACAATGCGCGGGCTGCCGCCTGGGCATACGGGCCACCGGAACCAATCGCGATCAGGTCGTTTTCAGGCTGGATGACGTCGCCGTTACCACTGATAATCAGCGAGGCATTTTCATCCGCAACGGCCAGCAGCGCTTCGAGACGGCGCAGCATACGGTCGGTACGCCAGTCTTTAGCCAGCTCAACGGCGGCTTTCACCAGATGACCCTGGTGCATTTCCAGTTTGCGTTCGAACAGCTCAAACAGCGTGAAGGCGTCAGCGGTACCGCCAGCAAAACCAGCGATCACTTTGTCGTTGTACAGGCGACGTACTTTCTTGACGTTGCCCTTCATGACGGTATTTCCCAATGTGGCCTGGCCATCACCACCGATAACGACCTTGCCGTTACGGCGTACACTTACAATTGTTGTCACGAGCGGTTCCTCGTTGCAGACGGAAAAGATCCCCGCAGGCTTGTGGGACACTTCGCGTGTCTCACAAACTTACGGGGCATATTGAAAGTATAGATTGGGGAAGGATTACGGGTTTTCAACCCCCGGTTGCGACGGGAATGCAACCGGAGATGCCAGCGCCTTTGAGACGCGATAGTGTGCTGTCAGCACCAGAACGGCTGTTGTACGGGCCGATAACCACTCGGCTCCAGCCGCCACCGGTGGTGATTCGGCCTTCAAACCCTTCGAATGCCAGCTTGGCTCGCTGGGATTCCGCCTGATCGGCGCCTTTGAATGAACCGCACTGCACCATAAAGCGCTGGGTTTTTTCCTGCTCTTTCGGTTTTTCTGGCGCTGCCTGCGTGATGGCAGCCGGTTGCTGTGCTTTCGGTTGTTCTTTCGGCACTTCCCTGACCGGTTCTTTCACCTGTGGCTTAGGTTTTGGCTGAACAGGCTGCGTTTGCACCTGAGCCTGCGGCGCGCGTACCGGCTGCGTTTGAGGCGTGTACGTTGGCTGCTGGACCTGACGCGGCTGTGTCTGCACCGGCTGTTGCTGGGCATAAGTTGGCTGTTGTTGCTGAACCTGACGCTGCGTCTGAGCCGGACGCGTGGCGACCTGACTTGGGTCGTTATACGGCACTTCAGACAGCTGTGTTGGAGTCTGGCGCATATCGGCCTGCATTTGCTCGAGAAGCTGTCGCTGTTCCGGCGTCAGCTGAGTTTTGGATTCAACCTGACCGCCCGCCGTCGGTTCTGTCGGCGTGGTGACGCCCATCTGACGGTTTTCCAGCTCCTTGATATAACGCCAGCGTTCTTCAGGCTTAGGCGGCAATCCGTTACCCGGACGAACAACATGCGTCGGCAGTACCGCCGCTTCTTCATGTTTATTGTGCGCAATAAAATAGAGGCCACCGACAAACACCACCAGTACCGCAACGGCTAACACCACCATGGTTTTGGAGATCGTTGGGGAACTGCGTTTTTTACTCCGGCTGGTACTTTTCCGCCGCGCTCCTGAGCGCCCACGGCTTACATAGTCTCTTTGTGCCACTATCGTTTCGCTGTGTCGTGATGAATGAAGAAGTGCGTCATGTTACTTAACCCTGCATATATAACAAATCAAAAACTGACTCACGCTTTCGGGGCGGCCGTGCTTTGGCGTACGACCAGCTCACTATCAAGCAGAAGCGAACCGTTTTGTACCGGATTTCCCTGTAACTGCTCAAGTAATAATAACATAGCCTGACGACCAAGCTGGAATCTTGGCTGCGCGACGGTGGTCAGCGGAGGATCGGTAAACTGGCTGGCTTTGATGTCATCGAAGCCCACAACCGATAAATCCTGCGGAATACGTAAACCCATTTTCTTCGCCTGGAACATCGCACCAATCGCCATAATGTCGTTATGGCAGAAGATGGCCGTTGGCGGAGAAGGCAGCGCCATCAGTTCGCTCACCGCCCGCGCGCCGGATTCATAGGTAAAATCGCCCTGAGCGGTTAGTGCGTTTTCGACGCTGATCCCGTTGCGACGCAGCGCCTGCACATAACCTTGCGAGCGGTACTGGCACAGCGGCATATGTTTCGGCCCTTCGATACAGGCAATACGCTGGTGGCCCAGATTCAGCAGATAATGCACCGCTTCAAACGCGGCAGTCAGGTTATCGATATGAACCGTCGGTAGTTCCAGTTCGGGCGCAAATTCATTGGCCATCACCATCGGCGGCAGGTTGCGTTGTTCTTCTTTGCTGGCATCGAAAGGTAAATCAGAACCGAGCAGCAACATGCCATCAATCTGTTTGGTGATGATCAGATTGATAAAGGTTTTTTCCTGCTGGTTTTGCTGAGCGCAGTCGCCAATCAGCACCAGATAACCGCTTTCGGCGGCGGTGCGTTCGATCCCTTTGATCAGATCGGCAAAAAACGGATCGCAGATGTCCGGGACGATCACCAGAATAGTTCGCGATTCGTTGCGTTTCAGGTTTCGGGACAAGGCATGGGGAGAATATCCTACGGCCATGACAGCCTGATCGACCTTCTGACGGGTAGATGCGGAGACTTTCTCCGGGTTCATTAACGCGCGGGATACCGTTGCTGTTGAAACGCCTGCCTGTTCTGCCACATCTTTCATTGTCGCGGCGGGTAATTCTTTCTTGTGATCCAACGCATCTCTCCTTGCAACAGCATCAAACTGACACAACAACATCCACATTCCTCACCTGGCTACCCATGCTGTGTAGCTCATCACATTCTAAACAGAATGTGAGTAGGATTTGTTACCTAATTTGCATTAAAAGTGTGATGCAGATGCTTTTTTCGATCCATCACGCAGAAATCCTGACTATTTATGCGGATTAGCTATCGATCGGATCGACATCCAGCGTCCATTTCACTTTTTTAGCCTGCGGCAGGCTGGTAATCAGCGGTTGAGAACTTTTGATCAGATGCTGCAAAACGCGGCGGGAAGGATGCTGCAATAAGAGCTGCCAGCGGAAACGTCCGTTGCGCTTGGCCGCAAGCGCAGGCACCGGCCCTAAAATCCACAACGAATCATCTTTAAGCGGGCTGGATTCCAGCAGATTTCGCAACTGTTGCAGGAACAGCGCCGACTGCTGATTATCGTGGTCTTCTGAGCGGATCATAATGTGGCTGGTGTAAGGCGGCAGAAAGACGCTCTTGCGCTCGGCAAGCGTCTGTTTTGCGAATTCGTCGTAGCCTTGCTGCAACAGAACCTGCAACAGCGGATGTTCAGGATGATGCGTTTGCAGAACCACTTCACCTTGTTTGCCTGCACGACCGGCACGGCCTGAAACCTGAGTATAAAGCTGGGCAAAACGTTCTGCTGAACGGAAATCCGCCGAGAACAGCGCGCCGTCAACGTCCAGCAGCGAGACCAGCGTGACATCCGGGAAATGGTGGCCTTTCGCCAGCATTTGCGTGCCGATAAGAATACGCGCGCCACCACGATGGACTTCGTTCAGATGCTGTTCCAGCGAACCTTTACGGCTGGTAGTGTCACGGTCAATGCGGGTGATTGGCGTATCGGGGAACAACGGCGCCAGCTCGTTTTCCAGCTGCTCGGTGCCGACGCCGACTGACACCAGCTGCGTCGAACCGCAATGCGGGCACTGATGCGGCACGGCACGCTGGCTGTCGCAATGGTGGCAGCGTAACTGGCGCTGGTTCTGATGCAGCGTGTAATAGTGGTCGCAGCGCTGACACTCAGCAATCCATCCGCATTCGTGGCAGAGCAGGGCAGGCGCATAGCCGCGGCGGTTAAGGAACAGCATGACCTGATTGTCGGCTTTAAGATGTTCCTGCATGCGCTGGATCAGCGGCTGGGAAAGCCCGACTTTCAGCTGCAACCCTTTTAAATCCAGCAAATTTTGCCGCGCGAGTTTGGCGTTACCGGCACGCTTGGTCAGCTTCAGCTGGCGATATTTGCCCAGTTCCACGTTGTGCAGCGTTTCCAGCGCAGGCGTTGCCGAGCCCATAATAATGGGGATGTTTTCCGCGTGGGCGCGATACACCGCGAGATCCCGCGCGTGATACCGCCAGCCTTCCTGCTGCTTATAAGAGCTGTCGTGTTCTTCATCGATAATGATAACGCCCAGACGTGCAAATGGCGTGAACAGCGACGAGCGCGTGCCGATCACAATTCCGGCTTCGCCATTACGCGCCCGCAGCCACACTGAAAGTCGCTCGCTGTCGTTGAGACCGGAATGCAAAACATCGACCGGCGCGCTGAAACGTTCGCGAAAACGCGCGATGGTTTGCGGGGTCAGACCGATTTCCGGCACCATCACCAGCGCCTGACTGCCCTGCGCGAGAATATTTTCCAGCACGCTCAGATACACTTCGGTTTTACCCGAACCGGTTACCCCGGCCAGCAGCCAGGCAGAAAACTGCTGATCTTCACTGCGGATGGCTCCGACAGCGGTGGCTTGTTCGGTATTCAGGCGCAGGCGTTCGCCCACGACGGAGAAATCTTTGCGCCAGTCTTGTGTGGCAGGCGCGATGCTGCGTAAATCTGTCAGCCCTTTCGCCCGTAGTGCCTGCAAAGCAGTATCGGTCAGATCGAGGTCAGCAACCTGATGGCGATACAGCGGTTTTTGGATCAGTGCCGCCATCGCCTGTTGCTGTTTTGGCGCACGTTTCAGGCTGTCGAGCGGCGTGGCGCGCCCCTGTTCGGTGGCAAACCATTGCCAGAGCGGCGTCAGTTCAGCGGGTTTCCCCTGACGTAACAACACCGGCAGCGCGTGAAACAACACTTCGCCAATCGGGAAATGATAATAGTCGGCAGCCCAGAGCAGGATGCGCCACAGATCGGGCGTGAAAAGGCTGGAAGAGTCGAGGACTTCACGCACGGGTTTCAGCTTATCCAGGCCAAATTCGCTCGAGTCGCTGACGCGCGTCACGATGCCAATGGCGTCGCGTTTACCGAAAGGCACACTGACCCGACAACCCTGAGAAACCTGCAATCCAGGCGGCAGGAGGTAATCGAAAGTACGGGCAAGTGGAACAGGTAACGCGACGTGGGCAACAGGCATTGTGGGTCCAGACTATAAAAAAATGACGAGATAGTGTACACTGTGTCCTTCGAAATGCATGAACATCATTGCGCGGTTCTCAGAGATTCTGTATGATTCGCCGCCTTTAGTGCATTTCGTACTAAAGCCTATCATCCACTACGCGTGGTGTCTGACGGAACAGGGTTGGATAGCGACGCGGCCTTAAGAAGAGGTTTTCCATGAAAAAAGGTATTCACCCTAAATACGTAGAAGTTACTGCATCTTGCTCATGCGGTAACGTAATCAAAACTCACTCAACTGTGGGTCACGATCTGAACCTGGACGTTTGTGGCGAATGTCACCCGTTCTACACTGGTAAGCAACGTGAAGTCGCTACCGGTGGCCGCGTTGACCGCTTCAACAAGCGTTTCAGCGTTCCAAGCAGCAAATAAGCTTACGCTTGAGAGCAAAAAAAGGCGCCTTTGGCGCCTTTTTTGTTGCCTGTCGTTTCACTTCCCGCCAGACAAAACCTTCAGTGATTCAAAACGTTATATTGATCGCCCGCTCGTCAAAAGCCCGCACAATGAATTGCACAGGGCTGTCAGAAAATCTCAGCGTTTCTCAATATTCCCAGGTATCAGGATCAACACCCAGTTCACGCATCAGGATCTTCGCCGCTTCCGGGATTTCGTCACTGCGTTCTTTACGCAGGTCTTCGTCATTCGGCAAAGGCTGACCGGTGAACGCATGCAGGAAAGCTTCACACAATAATTCACTGTTAGTCGCATGACGCAGGTTATTCACCTGACGACGGGTGCGTTCATCGGTGAGAATTTTCAGGACTTTCAGCGGAATGGATACCGTGATTTTCTTAACTTGCTCACTTTTCTTACCGTGTTCAGCGTAAGGGCTGACATATTCGCCGTTCCACTCAGCCATGGGACACCTTAAATTTATCAAAAAATAAAATACTGAAAACCGCGTGATTATGCCCGATTTTCACTGTTCTCACTAAATAAATGTCGTCATTTTACAGGGATACCTCACGATTTGCCCTGCGGCATTGTTCATTTTGTCGCCTTGCGCTTAATTGCTTCACGCAACGGATCTGCCGGACATCTTCATTAACGTCATAATTTTAGCGGTTATTGCCCTGTTGCTCAATCTATACGCAAAGAAGTTTAGATGTCCAGATGTATTGACGTCTATAATTCCGGGCGTTACTCTTTACACCCTCATCCTCCGCATTTCGTCAGGAAGAAACGACTATGACGCACAAGCAAGCCACCATTGCCGTGGGCAGTGGCCTGAACAATGATCAGCAATATGGTTGTGTAGTTCCGCCTATCGCCCTTTCCAGCACTTACAACTTTGAAGATTTCAATCAGCCGAGAGCCCATGACTATTCACGCCGCGGAAATCCGACGCGTGATATCGCTCAGCGTGCGCTGGCCGATCTGGAAGGCGGAGCGGGCGCGGTGCTCACCAGCAGCGGGATGTCCGCAATCCATCTGGTGTGTACGGTGTTTCTCAAACCTGGTGATTTGCTGGTTGCGCCGCACGATTGCTACGGCGGCAGCTACCGTCTGTTCGACAGCCTGAGCAAGCGCGGTGCTTACCGCGTGCTGTTTGTCGATCAGGGTGACCCGCAGGCGCTGGCCGAAGCGCTGAAGGAAAAACCAAAACTGGTGCTGATTGAATCCCCCAGCAACCCGCTGCTGCGCGTGGTCGATATCGAGGCGATTTGTGCGGCGTCTCACGCGGCTGGCGCGCTAACCGTGGTGGATAACACGTTCCTGAGCCCGGCGTTGCAAAACCCGCTGAAGCTGGGGGCGGATTTAGTTGTACATTCCTGTACGAAATATCTGAATGGGCATTCTGATGTGGTCGCCGGTACGGTAATATCTAAGACCGCAGAGCATGCAACTGAACTGGCGTGGTGGGCGAACAATATTGGTGTGACCGCCGCGGCATTTGACAGCTATCTGCTGTTGCGTGGCCTGCGCACGTTGACGGTTCGCGTAAAACAACAGCAGGAAAATGCGCTGGCGATTGTGGCGTATTTGCAAAAACAGTCGCAGGTCAAAAAGCTGTATCATCCGTCGCTGCCGGAAAACCAGGGGCATGAAATTGCCCGCCGTCAGCAACGTGGCTTCGGGGCCATGATCAGTTTTGAATTTAACGGAGATGAAGCACAGCTGCGTCATTTCCTGAAAGAATTGAAGTTATTTACCCTCGCAGAATCACTGGGAGGCGTCGAAAGCCTGATTTCTCATACGGCAACCATGACACACGCTGGCATGGCGCCGGAAGCGCGTAAAGCCGCCGGGATTTCTGACAGCTTGCTCCGTATTTCTGTAGGTCTTGAAGACAGCGAAGATTTGATTGCTGATCTGGAACACGCATTCCAGTCAGTGGCAACGAGGTAAGTATGAATGCAATAGCGGTTGCAGCGCCGGCGGGAAGCCGGCAGTTGCACAAATTTGGTGGCAGCAGCCTGGCTGACGTGAAATGTTATCTGCGCGTCGCAGGTATTATGGCTGAGTACGCAAAGCCGGGCGACATGATGGTGGTGTCGGCGGCGGGCAGCACAACCAACCAGCTGATCAGCTGGCTGAAACTGAGCCAGACCGACCGGCTTTCCGCGCATCAGGTTCAGCAGGCCTTGCGCCGGTATCAGAGTGATTTGATTTCCGGCCTGCTTCCGCCGGAAATGGCAGAACCGCTTATTGCTTCTTTTATTCATGACCTCGAACGTATGGCTGTTTTGCTCGATGACAAGATGACCGATGCGGTTTACGCAGAAGTCGTCGGTCATGGCGAAATCTGGTCTGCACGACTGATGTCTGCTGTGTTGTGCAAAATGGAGCTGCCTGCCGCCTGGCTGGATGCGCGCGAATTTCTGCGTGCTGAACGCGCGGCCCAGCCGCAGGTAGATGAAGGGCGTTCTTATCCGCTTCTGCAACAGCTTATCGCGCAGCATCCCCAGCAATATCTGGTGGTGACCGGGTTTATCGCCCGCAGTGACGCCGGTGAAACCGTTCTGCTTGGCCGTAATGGCAGCGACTATTCCGCCACCCAAATTGGCGCACTGGCGAACGCCAGCCGCGTTACCATCTGGAGTGACGTCGCCGGGGTTTACAGCGCCGATCCCCGTAAAGTGAAAGATGCCTGCCTGTTGCCGCTGCTGCGTCTGGATGAAGCCAGTGAACTGGCGCGTCTGGCCGCACCGGTCTTGCATACCCGCACTTTGCAGCCGGTTTCCGGCAGCGATATCGATTTACAGCTGCGCTGTAGCTACAAACCGGAGCAGGGCTCGACGCGTATCGAACGCGTGCTGGCTTCCGGCACGGGCGCAAAAATTGTCACCAGCCACGATGATATTTGCCTGATCGAAATGGCTATTCCGTCTGCGCATGATTTTGCGCTGGCACAAAAAGATGTTGAGTTGCTGCTTAAGCGTGCGCAGATCAAACCGCTGTGTACCGGCGTGCATCCTGACCGCAATCTGCTGCAATTTTGCTATACCTCCGAAGTGGCGGGCAGCGCCTTGCAGGTGCTGGAAGATGCCGCATTACCGGGGCGCCTGACGCTGCGTGAAGGGCTGGCAATGGTAGCGCTGGTCGGTGCGGGCGTGTGTAAAAACCCGCTGCACAGCCACCGTTTCTATCAGGAAATGAAAGATCAGCCGATCGAATTCATCTGGCAGTCGGAAGACGGCATCAGCCTGGTGGCTGTACTGCGCGTCGGTCCGACCGCTCATCTGATTCAGGGGCTGCACAAAACCCTGTTCCGCGCTGAAAAACAAATTGGTCTGATGCTGTTTGGTAAAGGCAATATCGGTTCACGCTGGCTGGAACTGTTTGCCCGTGAACAAAAGAATATTTCTGCCCGCAGCGGTTTCGAATTTGTGCTGGCCGGTGTGGTCGACAGCAAACGCAGCCTGCTCAATTACGAAGGTCTGGATGCCAGCCGTGCGCTGGCCTTCTTCGACGATGAGTCTCAGACACACGACGAAGAATCGCTGTTCCTGTGGATGCGTGCGCATCCTTATGATGATCTGGTGGTGCTGGATGTCACGGCGAGCGCAGAACTGGCCGATCAGTATCTGGATTTCGCCAGCTACGGTTTCCATGTGATCAGCGCGAATAAACTGGCGGGCGCGTCGGACACCCATAAATACCGTCAGATCCGTGATGCGTTTTCCAAAACCGACAGCCACTGGTTGTATAACGCCACCGTCGGCGCCGGTTTGCCTGTCAACCATACGGTGCGCGATTTACGCGAAAGTGGCGACAGCATTCTGGCCATTAGCGGGATTTTCTCCGGCACCCTGTCGTGGCTGTTCCTGCAATTTGACGGCACGCTGCCGTTCACCGAACTGGTGGATTTAGCGTGGCAGCAGGGGCTGACTGAGCCGGATCCGCGTGATGATTTATCCGGTCAGGACGTGATGCGTAAACTGGTGATCCTGGCGCGTGAAGCGGGTTATGAAATTGAACCGACGCAGGTCCGTGTGGAATCGCTGGTGCCGGCCGGATGTGAAACGGGTTCCGTCGATCAGTTCTTTGAGGACGGCGAAGCGCTGAACCAGCAAATGCTGCAACGTCTGGAAGCCGCCCGCGAAATGGGTCTGGTGCTGCGTTATGTGGCGCGTTTCGATGCTAACGGTAAAGCGCGCGTTGGTGTCGAAGCGGTGCGAGAAGACCATCCTCTGGCCGCGTTGCTGCCATGCGATAACGTTTTTGCCATCGAAAGCCGCTGGTATCGCGACAACCCGCTGGTCATCCGCGGGCCGGGTGCCGGGCGTGATGTTACCGCTGGCGCACTGCAATCTGACCTTAACCGGTTGACTCAGTTGCTTTAATTACCCACCCCCTTCCGGCTACTGCCGGAAGGGGGCTTACAGACTTATCCTCATCTCTTCCTCTGCACTTTCCCCTAACATGAAATTCTTTCAATTTGAGTGAAGATTAATCACATGCATATGCATTTTTGCAGTTGACAGTTTTGCTCACTTCCTCCATTGTCTATCCATACGTTTAGACGTCTAGACGCTTACCATATAAGCCAATAATTAAAACGCAGTGATCCATGAGGTAGTGTTTATGAGCTTTTTCCACGCAAACCAGCGCGAAGCGCTGAACCAAAATCTGGCAGAGTTGCAGGGTCAGATTAACGTTTCTTTCGAGTTTTTCCCGCCGCGCACGAGCGAGATGGAAGATACGTTGTGGAGCTCCATCGACCGTCTCAGCAGCCTTAAGCCTAAGTTTTTGTCCGTGACCTACGGTGCTAATTCCGGCGAGCGTGACCGCACACACAGCATCATCAAAGGCATTAAAGAGCGCACCGGTCTGGAAGCGGCACCGCACCTGACCTGTATCGATGCCAGCCGTGATGAACTGCGTCAGATTGCGAAGGATTACTGGGAAAGCGGCATCCGTCATATCGTCGCGCTGCGCGGGGATTTACCGGCGGGCGGCGGTAAACCGGATATGTATGCCACCGATCTGGTGCATCTGCTGAAGGAAGTGGGTGATTTCGATATTTCCGTGGCGGCTTATCCGGAAGTTCACCCGGAAGCCAAAAGCGCACAGGCAGATTTGATCAACCTGAAGCGTAAAATCGACGCGGGCGCCAGCCGCGCCATTACACAATTTTTCTTCGACGTAGAAAGTTATCTTCGTTTTCGTGACCGCTGTGCGGGTCAGGGCATTGATGTTGAAATCGTGCCGGGCATTCTGCCGGTTTCCAACTTCAAACAGCTGACGCGTTTTGCCACCATGACTAACGTGCGTGTCCCGAACTGGATGAACAGTCAGTTTGAAGGGCTGGACGATGATGCGGAAACCCGCAAAATGGTCGGCGCAAATATCGCGATGGACATGGTGAAAATCCTCAGCCGCGAAGGCGTGAAGGACTTCCATTTCTACACCCTGAACCGTGCTGAAATGAGCTACGCAATTTGCCATACGCTGGGTGTACGCCCTGACATCGCCGTTCCGGTTCGTGCTTAAGTAAATAAGTAAACAATGTCCCGAATGCAGAAAGCAAAAAACCCGCGAATTCGCGGGTTTTTCTTTGGGCTTTACGGCTGAACTAACCGGTGTTGCGCATACCGGCCGCAACGCCTGCGATGGTTACCATCAGGGCCTGTTCGACATTCGCATCCTGCTTGCCGTCTTTTTCCAACTCACGTGAACGGTGCAACAACTCAGCCTGAAGCACGTTAAGCGGGTCGGTGTAGACGTTACGCAATGCGATAGATTCAGCAATCCACGGCAAATCTTCCATCAGATGATCGTCGTTGGAAATCGCCAGCACCACTTTGATATCGCCTGCCAGCTGCTCACGCAGTTTCGCGCCCAGCGGCCACAGTTCTTTTTCGACCAGACGCTGATCGTAGTATTCCGCCAGCCACAGGTCGGCCTTGGCGAACACCATTTCCAGCATACCGATACGCGTAGAGAAGAATGGCCAGTCGTGGCACATGGCTTCCAGCTCATCGCGTTTCCCGTCATCGACAACGGCCTGCAAACCAGCACCTGCGCCCAGCCAGGCTGGCAGCATCAGACGGTTTTGCGTCCAGGCGAAGATCCACGGAATCGCGCGCAAGCTTTCCACGCCGCCGTTGGCTTTACGTTTCGCGGGGCGTGAGCCCAGTGGCAGTTTCGCCAGTTCCTGCTCCGGTGTCGCCGCACGGAAGTAAGGCACGAAGTCTTTATTCTCGCGAATATAACCACGATACATTTTGCAGGAAACGTCAGACAGCTGTTCCATGATGTCCACCCAGGCTTTTTTCGGCTCAGGCGGTGGCAACAGATTGGCTTCCAGAATGGCGGAGGTATACAGCGCCAGACTGCTGATGGTGACTTCCGGCAGACCAAATTTGAAGCGGATCATTTCGCCCTGTTCGGTCACGCGCAGGCCACCTTTCAGGCTGCCCGGCGGCTGAGAGAGCAGCGCAGCTTGCGCTGGCGCACCGCCACGGCCGATAGAACCGCCGCGTCCGTGGAAGAGCGTCAGCGCGACACCGGCTTTCTCACAGGTTTTGATCAATGCGTCTTGTGCGCGGTACTGCGCCCATGAAGCTGCCATCACGCCCGCGTCTTTCGCGGAGTCGGAATAGCCAATCATCACCATTTGTTTGCCCTGAATGAAGCCGCGATACCAGTCGATGCTCAGCAATTGCTTCATTACATCGTCGGCGTTATTGAGGTCATCCAGCGTTTCGAACAGCGGCGCAACCGGCATCGGGAACGGACAACCGGCTTCTTTAAGCAGCAAATGCACGGCCAGAACGTCAGACGGCGTACGCGCCATGGAAATGACATAAGCGGCGATAGAGCCTTCCGGCGCTTCCGCAATCACCTGGCAGGTATCGAGCACTTCTTTGGTATCGGCGCTCGGTTCCCAGTGGCGTGGCACCAACGGGCGTTGTGAATTCAGTTCGCGGATCAGGAATGCCTGTTTGTCGGATTCTGACCAGCTTTCGTAATCGCCGAGCCCCAGATAACGGGTAATTTCAGCGATCGCGTCGGTATGACGGGTACTTTCCTGACGCACGTCGATACGCACCAGCGGCACGCCGAAACAGCGTACGCGGCGCAGGGTATCGAGCAACTGACCGTTCGCGATGATGCCCATATTGCAGGCCAGCAGCGACTGGTAACAGGCGTAAAGCGGTGCCCAGAGTTGTTCATTTTTCACCAGCAAATCATGAGGACGCGCAACGCGTTCGCCTTTCAGACGGGCTTCGAGATACACCTGCGTGGTGGTCAGCTGGGTACGCAGCTGTTTCATGATTTCGCGGTACGGCTCGAGGATATCCGCGCCACCGGCCCGCTCGCGAAGTTCCGGCGTACATTCGGTCATGGAGAGTTCGGAAACCAGCACAGCGACATCGCGCAGGAACAGATCGGTGGCTTTCCAGCGGCTCAGCAACAGAACGTGGCGGGTAATATCGGCAGTCACGTTCGGGTTACCGTCGCGGTCGCCGCCCATCCAGGAAGTGAAACGCACCGGCACGGCTTCCACCGGCATTTTGTAATTCAGTGATGTCTCAAGCTGCTCATTCAGTTCACGCAGGAAAGCAGGAACGCCTTCCCACAGGCTGTTTTCGACCACCGCAAAACCCCATTTGGCTTCATCAACCGGAGAAGGGCGGTTCTTACGGATTTCGTCGGTGTGCCATGACTGCGCAATTAACTGACGCAGGCGGCGCATAATTTGTTTGCGCTCGTAATCGGCCAGATCGTTATGGTCGAGTTGTTTGAGGCAATTATTCACTTCCACCAGTTTGTGGATAAGCGTGCGGCGGGCGATTTCCGTCGGGTGTGCGGTCAGCACCAGTTCGATAGAAAGCTGGTCAACGGCGTCACGCAATTGTTGTTCAGAGAGATTTTTGGATTTCAGACGATCGAACAATTGTGCCAGAGCTTCAGGGTTGCTGGCTGCCTCGCCGTGTGGCGAAATGCTGTGATATTGCTCGGCTACGTTGGCTAGATTAAGGAACTGGCTGAAAGCACGGGCAACGGGCAACAACTCATCATTCGAGAGATTTTGCAGCGTTGACAGCAATTCCTGACGATCTGCATCATTTCCTGCACGTGAGGATTTGGACAACTTACGGATTTTTTCAACACGATCCAGGATATGTTCTCCCAACGTATCTTTGATCGTGTCGCCCAGCAATTTACCTAACATACTGACATTACTTCGCATTGCGGAATATTGTTCGTTCATATCACCTCTGACCCGTTCTCTCGTTTGATTTTTATATTCTGTAAATAACTTTCACCCGTCAGGCATTCATGCCCCGTTCACCCGCCAACCTGGCCATACTTTTTAAATACCGCACCTGTTTTAACCCAAAAACACCCGATCACTCACGTTAAAAATGGTCTTTTTGGCGATGTCGCTGAAATTTAATTACAACCGCGACGATATCAGTTTGGCTAATCCATCATTTGTACAGTATCAAAGGGCGCCCGGAAGCGCCCTGATTGTTTCTTCATCAACCCTGATTCAGGATCAGTGATAACAGAAGTGATGAACGACCTGAGAAATCAGCTCGCGTGTCGGTTTTATGAACGCGGTATCAATATATTCATCTGGCTGGTGCGCCTGATCGATAGAACCCGGCCCCAGAACCAGCGTCGGACACAGTTCCTGAATAAATGGCGCTTCGGTGCAGTAGTTAACGATTTCCGTTTCCACGCCCAAAAGCTTTTCGACCACCTGAACCAGCGGGTGATCCGGCGGGCATTCATAGCCCGGGATCGGCGGATGCAGTTCTTCGATAGCTAGACGGCCCGGCCAGCGCTGGCTGACAGGCTCCAGCGCTTCGTTGAGCAGACCGTTGATATCAGCCAGTGTCAGGCCCGGCAGCGGACGAATATCCATGTGCATCTCGCAGCAGGCGCAAATACGGTTTGGCGCGTCGCCGCCGTTGATATAACCGAAGTTCATGGTCGGATACGGGATCACAAACCCACTGTGGTTGTAACGGGTTTTCAGCGTATTGCGCAGCGTCATCAGATGGGTAATCGACTCGTGCATCAGCTCGATGGCGTTCACGCCGCGCGACGGATCGCTGGAATGGCCGGACTGACCGGTGATGCGGATGGCATTCGACAAATGACCTTTGTGCGCACGAACCGGTTTCAACGAGGTCGGTTCGCCGATGATTGCGCAGTCCGGACGAATTTTCGCATTTTTAGAAAAGTAGCTGGCACCGGCCATCGTTGTTTCTTCATCCGCCGTCGCTAAAATATACAGCGGTTTAGTCAGTTTGGTCAGATCAACATCGCGCAGTGAATCGAGGATAAACGCGAAGAAACCTTTCATGTCGGCAGTACCCAAACCATAGAGCTTATTTTCATGCTCGGTGAGGGTGAAAGGATCGCGTGTCCAGCGTCCGTCATCGAACGGAACGGTGTCGGTGTGACCAGCCAGCAGTAAGCCGCCGGCACCTTCGCCGGTACTGGCTAACATATTGAATTTATTGCGCGTACCTGGGACGGGCTGTACTTCAACTTTGAAGCCTAAATCACCGAACCAGCCTGCCAGTAAATGGATTAGCGTCTCATTGCTCTGGTCCAAAGCAGCGTCCGTTGCGCTGATGGAAGGGGTTGCGATTAACGCCCGATAGAGCTCAATAAAAGGAGGTAATTTCATCTTCACTGTTGACAGCCTTTAGTTAGGGTAGTATTCATATTCATGCAATAATTGTGAATAAAAATACAATAAGCCAGTGCGTAAGGAAACCAGAATAATTATCCGGCTCCTTACCCAAAATTGAGAAGGTGAACAGACCCTATGTTGAATACGCTGATTGTTGGTGCCACAGGTTATGCCGGAGCCGAACTCGCGGCCTATCTGAACCGCCACCCACATATGAACATAACCGGTTTAACGGTTTCAGCGCAAAGTGCAGATGCAGGAAAATTGCTTTCCGATTTGCACCCTCAATTGAAAGGCATCGTCGATCTGCCTGTTTTGCCGCTCAAAGACGTGGCGGAAGCAGCGAAAGGTGTCGATGTGGTGTTTCTGGCGACCGCGCATGAAGTCAGCCATGACCTGGCCCCGCAGTTTCTGGCGGCGGGTTGCGTGGTGTTCGATCTCTCGGGAGCTTTCCGCGTCAGCAAACCTGAGTTTTACACCGAATTCTACGGTTTCGAGCATCAGCATCTCGATTTGCTCGATAAAGCCGTGTACGGCCTGGCCGAATGGCAGGCTGACAAATTAAAAGACGCGCAGCTGATTGCTGTGCCAGGTTGTTACCCGACCGCTTCTCAGCTGGCGCTGAAACCGCTTATCGAAAACGGTTTGCTCAATGACAGCCAGTGGCCGGTGATCAACGCCACCAGCGGCGTCAGCGGTGCAGGCCGCAAAGCCACGCTGGGCAACAGCTTCTGTGAAGTCAGCCTTCAGCCGTACAAACTTTTCAGCCATCGCCATCAGCCGGAAATCGCCGAGCATCTTGGCGTGCCGGTGATTTTCACGCCGCATCTGGGTAACTTCCCGCGCGGTATTCTGGCGACTATTACATGCCGTCTGAATGCAGGTGTGACGGAGGAGGATGTGGCAGAAGCTTTCCACAATGCGTATCACGACAAACCGCTGGTGCGTCTGTACACCAGGGGCGTTCCGGCGCTGAAAGACGTGGTCGGCCTGCCGTTCTGTGATATCGGCTTCGCGGTGAAAGGCGAACATCTGATTGTGGTGGCGACGGAGGATAACGTGCTGAAAGGCGCGTCCGCGCAGGCTGTGCAGTGCATGAATATCCGCTTTGGCTTCCCGGAAACGCAATCCCTGCTTTAACAATCCTCAGATTGTCAGCAAACAGAAAACACGCGTCCCTGAGCGTTTATTCAGACGTTCAGGGATGGTAGATTAAATTAAACGCATTGTTATTAATTAACATTCTCAACCGGTCGGGGCACGAACAGCTATGAATCCGTTAGTCATCAAGTTAGGTGGTGTGTTGCTGGATAATGAAGAAGCACTTGAGCGCCTGTTCATGGCGGTCGTGGCTTATCGTCAGGAATATCATCGCCCGCTGGTGATCGTTCACGGTGGCGGCTGCCTGGTTGATGAGCTGATGAAAAAGCTGAATCTTCCTGTCGTGAAAAAAGCCGGTTTGCGTGTGACGCCGGCCGATCAGATTGACATTATTACCGGCGCACTGGCGGGCAGCGCGAACAAAACCCTGCTGGCGTGGGCGGTGAAAAACCACATTAACGCCGTTGGCCTGTCTCTGGCAGACGGCGGTACGGTCAGCGTGACCCAGCTGGATGAATCTCTGGGCTTCGTGGGTAAAGCCGAAGCGGGCAATCCGGCGCTGATTAACACTCTGCATGGCGCCGGTTATCTGCCGATTGTCAGCTCAATCGGTATTACCGCTGCGGGCGAGCTGATGAACGTTAACGCGGATCAGGCAGCGACGGCGCTGGCAGCCACGCTGGGTGCAGATCTGATCCTGCTATCTGATGTCAGCGGCATTCTCGATGGTAAAGGCCAGCGCATTCCGGAAATGAGCGCAGAGAAAGCCGAACAGCTTATCGAGCAGGGTATTATCACCGACGGAATGATCGTCAAAGTTCACGCCGCGCTGGACGCCGCACGTTCTCTAGGCCGTCCGGTGGACATCGCCAGCTGGCGCCACGCCGAACAATTACCGGCACTGTTTAACGGCGTCGCCATCGGCACACGTATTCTGGCGTAACGCAACGGCGGCGCATTCGGTATACGCTTTTCAAGGGCGCAGCATAGTGCGCCCTTTTGCATAATTAATTCAGGAGCAGGAAAATGGCACTTTGGGGCGGACGTTTTACTCAGGCAGCAGACCAGCGGTTTAAAGAACTCAATGACTCACTGCGTTTCGATTACCGGCTGGCAGAACAGGATATCGTGGGCTCGGTTGCCTGGTCCAAAGCGCTGGTGACCGTCAACGTATTAACTGCTGACGAGCAAATCCAGCTGGAAGAAGCCCTGACCGTTTTGCTGGAAGAAGTCCGTGCCAATCCCCGCGCTATTTTAGCCAGCGACGCTGAAGATATTCACAGCTGGGTCGAAGGCAAACTTATCGATAAAGTCGGCAATCTTGGCAAAAAACTGCACACAGGCCGCAGCCGTAACGATCAGGTCGCAACCGACATTAAACTGTGGTGTAAAGCGCAGGTCGTCGAACTGGGTGACGCGTTACATCATTTACAACAGGCGCTGGTCGCGACGGCCGAAGCCAATCAGGACGCCGTGATGCCGGGTTATACCCACCTGCAGCGCGCGCAGCCGGTGACTTTTGCGCACTGGTGTATGGCGTATGTGGAAATGCTGGCGCGTGATGAAAGCCGCCTGAAAGATACCCTGACCCGTCTGGACGTCAGCCCGCTGGGTTGTGGCGCACTGGCCGGTACAGCGTATCCGATGGATCGCGAGCAACTGGCGGGCTGGTTAGGTTTTGCTTCAGCGACCCGCAACAGCCTCGACAGCGTTTCCGACCGCGACCACGTGCTGGAACTGTTGTCCAACGCCGCCATCAGCATGGTTCACCTTTCCCGTTTCGCCGAAGATCTGATTTTCTTCAACACCGGCGAAGCGGCGTTTATTGATTTGTCCGACCGCGTGACGTCCGGCTCTTCCCTGATGCCGCAGAAGAAAAACCCGGATGCGCTGGAGCTGATCCGTGGCAAATGTGGTCGTGTGCAGGGCGCACTGACCGGCATGATGATGACCATGAAAGGTCTGCCGCTGGCGTACAACAAAGACATGCAGGAAGACAAAGAAGGGCTGTTCGACGCGCTCGATACCTGGCTGGATTGCCTGAACATGGCATCTCTGGTACTGGACGGGATTCAGGTGAAACGTCCGCGTGCAAAAGAAGCCGCGCAGCAGGGTTACGCGAATTCTACCGAACTGGCGGATTATCTGGTTGCCAAAGGCGTGCCGTTCCGTGAAGCGCACCATATTGTGGGTGAAGCGGTGGTCGAAGCGATTCATCAGGGCAAAGCGCTGGAAGAATTGCCGCTGGCGGATTTGCAGAAATTCAGCAGCGTGATTGGCGATGACGTTTACGCCATTCTCGAACTGCAATCCTGTCTTGATAAACGTGCGGCCAAAGGCGGTGTTTCTCCGCAGCAGGTGGCGCAGGCCATTGCCGACGCGAAAGCGCGTTTAGGTTTTTAAGCTTTCCGGCTTCTCCCCCTGTGAAGGGGGAGAAAATCACTTCAGAAACAGATGTCTTTCCACGCCCGTGGGCTGTGCGTCAGTACCTCGCTGCCCCTTTCCGTCACCAGCACGTCATCTTCAATTCTCACGCCGCCCAGACCCGGCACATAAATACCCGGCTCGATGGTGATGATCATTCCCGGTTCCAGCTGCTGCGCATTTTGCGGGCTGAGCGCCGGCGCTTCGTGGACATCCAGCCCTAAACCGTGCCCCAGATTGTGACTGAAGTACCCGCCAAAACCCGCCGCTGCAATAATATCTCGCGCCACGGCATCAAGTTCCTGACAACGAATTCCCGGCCTGACGGCGTCACGTGCGGACTGCTGGGCGAGAAGTACCGTGTCGTAAATTGCTTTCAGTTCCGCGCTGACGTTGCCCAGCGCGAAAGTGCGCGTCATATCCGAACAGTAATGCTGATACACTGCGCCGAAATCTATCGTCACCAGTTCACCGGTCATCAGCTTTTTATCGGTCGGACGCCCGTGTGGCAACGCGCCGCGCAGGCCAGAAACCACCACGGTATCGAACGACGTTTTACTGCCGCCAGCTTGTCTCACCGCCATTTCGAGATGATCCGCCAGCGTTTTTTCGCTGATACCTGGCCGGATCAGCGGCATGACCGTTTCCAGCGCGCGGTCAGCAATCGCCGCAGCCTCACGGATTTTGGCGATTTCATCGGGATATTTATGCACGCGCAAAAACGACATATCCCGGTGTTGCAGCGTCACGTTGCACTGTTTTTCCAGCGCCTGCCACGCAAGATGCGATAACTGGCTGGCATCTGCAAACAACGGTTTACCGGGGATCAGCCGTTTAATCACATCCGCGAGCGGGTTTTCGGCGGTCAGCGTCAGCACCTCAACGTCCGGGTTGTTCTGCCGGCATTCGGCGCTGTAGCGGCCATCGACCAAAATCCACAGGTCGGCTGGCGTAACCAGCACATACCCCGACGCGCTGTACAGTTCTGTTACCGCGTACTTGCTGAACCTGTCGGTCAGAAGCACGGCGGGTAGGTGCTGTTCCTGCATAAGCTGGCGCAGAACGCCCAGACGTTGCTGACGACTCATTATTTTCTCCGGGTTCAGGCGACGTCGAGCAGCCCTTTTTTGATTAAACGGTTACGGTAGAACACGCAGGTCACGGCGATAAACAGCGAACCGCCCGCCAGACCCATCAGGTAGGCCGGAATGTTGCTGATCAGCGGCCATGCCCAGATGGCGGATTCCGGGAACCATTGCACGGCACCCAGTGAAACCCCGAGCAGCGCGCCGATAATTGCCCCCACCACGTATACCGGAATGACAAACCCCGGACGTTCCAGCGCAAACGGAATCGAGCCTTCGGAAATCC
The DNA here is from genome assembly GCF_019049615.1 of Rahnella sp. BCC 1045. Lineage (NCBI taxonomy): Bacteria > Pseudomonadati > Pseudomonadota > Gammaproteobacteria > Enterobacterales > Yersiniaceae > Rahnella > Rahnella sp. BCC 1045. The sequence continues at coordinate 104,842 of NZ_JAFMOZ010000127.1, forward strand.
CCATAAAACCGAGGAAAATCGCGGTGCGGCCAATCTGATTGAACTGGCGATCGTAAACACGCCGCCCGACCAGCCATTTGTCGATCACCGTAGACAGCCCGAGGCCGAACGAAGGAATAACGACCGCCAGACAGCGCGCGGTTATCGGCAACACTTTTTCCGTCGTAAAGCCGAGCGCCACAAACCCGGCGGCTTTGTTCACCGGTCCGCCGAGATCAAACGCCGTCGCCGCTGCCAGTAAGGTGGCGTAGAAATATGTGCCCGCCGCGCCAGCGGCCTGCAACGCTTCACGGATGAGCGTGTTCAGCCAGCCGCCGATTGGGGTTATCAGGAAAACCATCAGTAACATCGCGACAATGGCGGAAATCAGCGGGATGAAGAAGGTGGTTTTGAACGCCAGCCAGTTGTGTGGCAGTTTGATGGTGTTGTTCAGCCAGCGGACGAAATACCCGACCACAAACGCGATCACGATAGCACCCAGAAAGCCCGAAGCGACCGGCGCAGCGGCTGCCCATTCACCATTGATCAGAGCCGGAATGGCGACAGGTTTAATCGAGACATAGCCGCCGATAAACCCGGCCGCCAGCGCCGTTTTTCCGCCGATGGAGTTGGCGGTAAATGCTGCGAACATCGGAATGGCGAAGCCAAAAAGCGTGAAACCGAAGCTTTCCATGATGCTGGCGATTTGCAGCATCCAGACCGAACTGCCGCTGTATCGCCCGCTGTTGAGCGCCCCCATAATGGATTCGTCCGGCGACATTCCCAGAAAAACATAAGGAATGATTTGCGACAGCGCGCCAATCAGACCGCCCATGATCAGCACCGGGATCATGTAGGAAATACCGGTCATGATGTGTTTGCTAAATTCTTTCCAGGCATGGCTCTGGCCTTTACCTGCAGGCCCCGCAGGCGGTGTGTCGGATGCCTGACTGTGACCGGTATTAATGACTCTTTTTCTTATCGCCACGGAAAACTCCTCGCGCTTAAAAAAGTAAAAGTGGGATCACTGAGCCTGATCGGCCTCAATCTCATCAATCAGTCCGCCGGCATTTTTCACCGCATCTTTCAGTTCAACTTCATACACTTCGACGCCGTTAAAACGCTCGATATTTTGCGGCGTAATGCCGGTGGCATGGATGATGACTGTGGCCTGCGCGATATCTTCTGCCGTCAGTTCGTTCTGAATACCGTCGGCACCCTGCGTTTCAATTTTCACGTCATAACCGCGCTGGCGGGCGGCGACTTCAATGGCTTCGGCTGCCATAAAGGTATGAGCAAGACCCATCGGGCAGGCGCACAGCGCAATCAGTTTTTTTGCAGACATCGTGAATTACCTCGTGTTATCGGAAGGAGCGGCGGGCAGATTTGCCAGCCGGTAAAGGGCTTCGGCGTAGATGCCGATGGCGCTGATAAAACGGCTCAGGCTGCCGTATTCGTCCGCGCAGTGTGTATTGCCGGAAGAGCCGTCGGGAAATTCGCAGCCAAAAATCACCGCGTTTTGCATTGCGCTGGCGTAACTGCCTGCGCCGGTGGTGCGCGACGGGTGGTTTGTATCGCCGGTATGACGGGTGTAAATCTCGTGCAACGTCTTCACCAGCGCGCTGTCCGGCGGATAAAGGCTCGGTGATTTGACCGGCTCAATGCTGATGCGGCTGTCGGGCCAGCTGAGATTCCAGAGCGTAAGCCGTTCAGCGATGTATTCCGGGGTCAGGTTTTCGGGATAACGGACGTTCAGCGTCAGCGACACCATCCCGTTTTTGATGTTCAGTACGACGGGAACCAGCAGGATCTGACCGCATTCTCCCGGCGTATCCAGCGCGAATTGCACGCCGCTCTGGCCGGTTTCCGGCGCGGTGATTTCGCAAAGTTGTTGTGTCCAGCGTGCGCTGAAAAGTTGATGAAGTAGTTGCGCGGCACCGGCAATCGGATTAAGGCAGGCCTCCGGTTTTGAGGAGTGTCCGCCGCGACCATAAAGCTGCCAGTGATTAATTTGTCCCGGTTCGGCCAGCAACGTAAAACCGTCGGGTAACGTCCAACCGCCAGAGGAGAGCGACAATCCGTTCAGCCGGGCGACGTCAGGGATGGTGTTCAGCACGCTGCCGCAGGACACGGTCAAACCAGGCTGTTCAACCGGGGACGTCAGCGTGACCAGCAAAGAGCCTTTTTCGCCGTAAATCACCGGGAATTTTCCGTCCGGCGTAAAAGCAAAAGCAGGTTGCGGCTGCGATTCAAAATAGCGGCGAATGCAGCGGAAACCACTCTCTTCGTTGCCGCCCGCCACCAGCCGGATGCGGCGTGAGAGAGGAAGATTCAGTTCACGCAGAATATCCAGCGCCAGCCAGGCGGCAATCATCGGGCCTTTGTCATCCACGACGCCGCGACCGATCAGATTGTCGCCCAGCCGCGAGAGCTGATACGGCGGAAAATGCCAGCCGTCACCGGCGGGAACCACGTCAGCGTGACCAAAGACATACACGATTTCCTCGCCGCTGCCGTATTCAATATGCACGGCGTGGTTGTCGACATTGAGTGTGTTCAGCCCGGCGTCGTCGCCGAGTTTTTGCCACCAGCTGAGCGCGTCGGCAACGCCGCGGCCAAAAGGCGCATCCGGCTGTAGGCTGGCAGCGTCGAACGGCGAAGGGATCGCCACCCACTGGGCGAGTAAGGTGAGAAAATGCTGCGCCCGATCCCGGGCATGCGCTGCGAAGTCAGTCATTGACGTTAACCATCCGAAAAACAATGCTCACAGCATTGGGGCTGGCGGAAAAACCGTCAAAAGGCAGGGTTCAGAATTGATAAATAAAACGGGTAAAATTTTTCGCCGGTTTTTTTAAGCAGAAGCGAGAAACGCCGGAGATACCTTCAGACGCGGGTCGTCAGGCAATAATGACTCTCCGGCCAGCTGCGCATGCAGGCATTCAACTGCCCGTGTCGCCATCTCGGTATGACGTGTGGCAACCAGAGGCAAAGCCAGTTTCAGGGAATGTTCGCACTCGCCGAAACCAGCCAGAGCGATGCGCCGCGAGAACAGCCGCCATCGGGAGGTTTGCAAACCTTCGGCCAGCGCGTGATGCGCGGCCAGTAATACCGTCGGGTTGTCGCAAAGGATCGCGGAAATTTTGGGGCTTTGTTTAATGAGCTGAGTGACTGCGCGGAAGCTGTCGTCAAATGTCGCTGCACAGGGCTGACTTAACGATGCGGAAAACGCCAGACCGGCTTTCCCGAGCGCGAGCGAAAGGCCGCCCAGCCGCTCGGCGCGAACCAGCGAATGATTTTCCCCGCCGAGATAACCAATATTCAGGTGCTGTTGTTGAAGTAACGCGTCCGTTGCCATGTGTGCGGCCAGCGCATTGTCGGGATGAATTGTCGCGAGCGGACCGGTATGGAAATGCGTGCCGACGCCGGTCAGCGCCACATGCCGCGCCGTCGCCCGCGCATGCAGGGCTTTCAGCGTATCAGGCTGCGCATTGAGTAATTTCCCGCAGACGAAAATCCCGCGCACGTCCTGCGCCAGAAGCTGCGCGGCGTGCTCCAGAAGCGTTGAGGTGTCTGCGTAGCCCGGGATAAGTGTGAAGCCGGTTTGTTGCAGCGCACAGGACAATTCGGGGAGTAAACCGGCGGCGAAAGCGCAATCTGGTGAAAGCAGAATGCCCGTTCGTGTGAAAGGTGCGACTGACGGTGTGGCCGGTAAACGGTAACCGAGCTGATCGATGGCCTGATAAATACGCTCCACGCCTTCGGGGGATATCCGTCCTTTGCCGCCAAGCACCAGCGAAACCGCAGCAACGGAAACGCCTGCCAGACGCGCGACATCCTGCTGAGTGATTTTTGTGCGGGGCTTTTGCGCCGTCATCGTCCTGCCATTCGGAATAAATTGACCGCAAAGTGTTGCAGGAGAAGGTCGGGAAAAAACGGGCTGAGATCGCAGAAACAAAAAATGGCGGGCACTAAGCCCGCCGAAAGTTCACGTAGTCTAACTTTGCTTTTTTGTTGGTAATGCAGGGATTATCGTCTTACTTCTTACAGCTGTTTCCGGTGAAGCTTATTGTGCAACTTCGCACACTTCTTGTGTTTCTGAATGCAGGTAAACGTCCAGATCGTCGCTTCCGCCGATGTGGCGCCCACCAATAAAGACTTGCGGCACGGTCGCGCGGCCGGTGACAGCGCGCAGGCTGACGGTGGTGGCGTCTTTGCCCAGTACGATTTCTTCATACTGAATACCGCGTTCCTGCAACATCTGTTTGGCTTTGGCACAGAACGGGCAGCCCGGTTTGGTGAATACGGAAACCGATTCCTGCACTTTGTATTCGGGTGCCAGGTATTTCAGCATTGTGTCTGCATCTGACACTTCAAACGGGTCGCCCGGCTTGTTTGGCTCAACGAACATTTTCTCGACCACGCCGTTACGTACCAGCATGGAATAACGCCATGAACGCGGGCCGAAACCTAAATCCGCTTTCTCGACCAGCATGTCCATGCCTTTGGTGAATTCACCGTTGCCGTCCGGAATAAAGGTAATGTTCGATGCCTTCTGTTCTGATTTCCAGGCATTCATGACGAACGTGTCGTTAACAGAGACGCACAGAATGCTGTCGACGCCGTGTTGTCTGAACACCGGTGCCAGTTCGTTGTAACGCGGCAGATGGCTTGAAGAACAGGTCGGGGTAAATGCACCCGGCAGTGAAAAGACAATCACTGTTTTGTTTTTGAACAATTCATCGGTGCTGAGATCTACCCACTGATCGCCCTGGCGGGTGTGAAAAGTAACGTGCGGTACGTGTTTCCCTTCCTGGCTTGCAAACATGAATAACCTCTTAATTAATCGATAGAATATGAATTATTTTCGGCATTGCCGTTTCGTTGAAAGGCATTATTCACGATAATGGTTGATAGATATAATCGTTGATTGCTATCTTATCTATCGTTATCGGCTATCGCATTGCCTTATAGGGACTGGAGGAAAAATGAACATTCGTGATTTAGAGTATCTTGTGGCACTGGCAGAGTTCCGCCATTTTCGTCGTGCAGCAGATTCCTGCCATGTCAGCCAGCCGACGTTAAGCGGGCAAATCCGTAAGCTGGAAGATGAACTGGGCGTGATGCTGCTTGAAAGAACCAGTCGTAAGGTGCTGTTCACACAAGCCGGTTTACTGCTGGTGGATCAGGCGCGCACGGTGCTGCGTGAAGTGAAAGTCCTCAAAGAGATGGCCAGCCAGCAGGGCGAAGCGATGTCCGGGCCGATGCATATCGGGCTAATTCCTACCGTCGGGCCTTATCTTTTGCCGCAAATCATTCCTTCACTGCATAAAACATTCCCTAAACTCGAAATGTATCTGCACGAAGCGCAAACCCATCAGTTGCTGGCTCAGCTCGACAGCGGAAAACTCGATTGCGCAATTCTGGCGCTGGTCAAAGAAAGCGAAGCTTTTATTGAAGTGCCGCTGTTTGATGAGCCGATGAAACTGGCGATCTACGACGATCATCCGTGGGCATCACGCGATCGCGTGGCGATGGCAGATCTGGCGGGTGAAAAACTGCTGATGCTGGAAGACGGACATTGTCTGCGCGATCAGGCGCTCGGTTTTTGCTTCCAGGCAGGGGCGGACGAAGATACGCATTTCCGCGCAACCAGTCTGGAAACGCTGCGTAATATGGTAGCGGCGGGAAGTGGCATTACCTTGCTGCCTTCGCTGGCCGTGCCGAATGAGCGCAGCCGCGATGGCGTCACGTATCTGACGTGTGACAAACCGGAACCCCGTCGCACAATCGCGCTGGTATATCGTCCCGGTTCGCCACTGCGTGGGCGCTATGAACAACTGGCTGAAGCCATCAAAGAGCACATGCAACCTTATATGGATAAAGCCGCGGGCTTAAAAAAGGCGGTTTAATCCGTTCAGTGCCGCTACGCGATAAGCTTCTGCCATGGTCGGATAGTTGAAGGTGGTATTAACGAAATACTCGATAGTATTGCCTTCGCCTTTCTGTTCCATGATTGCCTGGCCGATGTGAATAATCTCGGCAGCGCGCTCTCCAAAGCAGTGAATACCCAGAATTTCTTTGGTATCACGATGGAACAGCAGCTTGAGGCTCCCCACATTCATTCCGGCGATTTGCGCGCGTGCCAGATGTTTAAACTGCGCGCGGCCCACTTCGTAAGGCACCTTCATGGACGTCAGTTCCTGCTCGGTTTTGCCGACGGAGCTGATTTCAGGAATGGTATAAATGCCGGTCGGAATGTTTTCGATCAGATGCACTTTCGCTTCGCCCTGAATCATCGCCTGTGCGGCAATGCGGCCCTGATCGTAGGCCGCTGAAGCCAGACTCGGATAGCCAATGACGTCGCCGACGGCATAAATATGCGACAAAGCCGTCTGATACATGCTGTTTACTTTGAGCAAACCGCGGCTGTCGGCTTCCAGACCAATATTTTCCAGACCCAGTTTGTCAGTGTTACCGGTGCGTCCGTTAGCGTACAACAGCGCGTCAGCTTTCACTTTCTTACCGGATTTCAGGTGCATGATCACGCCGTCTTCCACGCCTTCAATCATCTCGAATTCTTCGTTGTGGCGGATAACTACACCGTTATTCCAGAAGTGATAAGACAACGCGTCTGACATTTCCTGATCGAGGAAAGACAGCAACCGGTCACGGGTGTTGATTAAGTCCACTTTTACGTTCAGACCGCGGAAGATAGAGGCATATTCGCAGCCGATAACGCCCGCGCCATAAATGATGACGTGGCGGGGTTCGTGGCTCAGTTCGAGGATCAGGTCGCTGTCATAAATGCGCGGATGACCAAAATCGACGTTGGCCGGACGGTAAGGGCGCGAACCACAGGCAATCACGATGTTGTCGGCGGTGATTTGTTCGTGCGTGTTATCGGCGTAGCGGATGTTGATGGTATTGGCATCGACAAAACTGGCGTCGCCGGAGAACAGCTGGCATTGGTTTCTTTCGTAGAAACCCTGACGCATGCGGGTTTGCTGATTAATGACGGAATCTGCATGACGCAAAATATCCGGGAAACTGGAGCTCAGGGTGCGGGAGTTATCACTGTAGAGCGGGTTTTGGTTAAATTCGATGATTCTGCTGACGGCGTGACGCAATGCTTTGGAAGGGATGGTTCCCCAGTGAGTACATCCGCCACCGACGTTGTTATAGCGTTCGATGACAGCAACCCGGGCGCCTTGTTTAACCAGTCCCATCGCGGCGCCTTCTCCGCCAGGGCCTGAGCCAATGATGATGGCATCAAAATGTGAGTGCTGTGGCATAGTTCGAAACCTATTTTTATACAAAATCACAACGAGAAAGTAACATATTACACCTAATTACCCCACATGCAGTTGTCATTTAATGGTAATACGGCAACATTCTGACCCACTTTATGCTGTGGTATCTATGGCTCCGCCCGGTAAAAATTTTGGTATAGTGAAGCTATAACGGGCGAATAATCAAAAAGAAGAACATTATCCGGATGAATGTTATGGGCGTAAGAGCACAACAAAAAGAGCGCACGCGTCGCTCACTGATTGAAGCGGCTTTTAGCCAGCTGAGTGCCGAGCGCAGCTTTGCCAGTCTGAGTTTGCGTGAAGTGTCCCGTGAAGCGGGTATTGCGCCGACGTCCTTTTACCGGCATTTCCGTGACGTGGATGAACTGGGTCTGACGATGGTTGATGAAAGCGGTTTGATGCTGCGCCAGCTTATGCGCCAGGCGCGCCAGCGTATTGCCAAAGGCGGCAGCGTGATCCGCACGTCGGTTTCGACTTTCATGGAGTTCATCGGAAATAACCCCAACGCCTTTCGTCTGCTGTTGCGCGAACGTTCCGGTACGTCTTCCGCTTTTCGTGCGGCTGTCGCCCGTGAAATTCAGCATTTTATTGCGGAACTTGCCGACTATCTGCAACTCGAAAACCACATGCCGCGCAGTTTTACCGAAGCGCAGGCCGAAGCGATGGTGATCATTGTTTTCAACGCCGGTGCGGAAGCGCTGGACGTGGATATCGCACAGCGCCGCCAGCTGGAAGAGCGTCTGGTGTTGCAACTGCGCATGATTTCTAAAGGTGCGTATTACTGGTATCGCCGGCAGCAGGAAAGAACGGCGGTGACTCCTATTCACAATAAGACCAGAGGTAAAGAAGATGACCGAACAAGCGAACCAGGATAATGGCACTCTGGTTTTGGCTTTGATTGCCGGACTGTCGATTAATGGCACTTTCGATGCGTTATTCAGCTCCGTCGTCGCGTTTTCGATATTCCCGATAATCGCCCTGGTGTTGTCGGTGTATTGCCTTCATGTTCGTTATCACAAAGGCGAAATGCCCACCGGTTTACCGGTGCTGGCTGCGGCCTCTTTCCTACTCGGATTGCTACTCTACAGTACGTTTGTCCGCGTGGAATATCCTGAATTAGGGTCGAATTCTCTGCCATTGCTGATCAGTGTCGTGCTTTTGTTCTGGATAGGATTGAAGCTGAAAAAGCGTAAATCGACGACGCAGTAACTTCCTCATTCCTATGAAAAATCAGGCAACTTTCAGGTTGCCTTTTTTATGCCTTACGTCTGACCGCGACCATTTGTAATCTTCTCCGACTGTCTTTTTATGAACTGTCATTTCATAAATATCAAACCTATGTTCAATATTTAGATATTGATCGTCCACTTCTTTATTTCTTTGCCATAAAGTCTGTCTGAGTGGCAAAAACCAAAAGGTTTTCATCCGGGCTCCTCGCTAATTTGAATCATGGCCGGACGAAGTATTTTCGTTCGCATTCAGCCTACGCCTACAGGTGATTTAACAGAGGCCAGACGGCAATGAAAACACGTAAGATAGGATTCTTTAATTACATCGCCTACGGTTCTGGCGATTTTCTGGGGGCAGGCACCACAGCCCTGACCGCGGCGTGGCTGCTTTATTTCTACACCACGTTCTGCGGCCTTTCGCCCATCGAAGCGACCTTCATCTTTGCGACCGCGCGCGTCGCCGATGCGGTGTTAAGCCCGTTAATGGGTTATCTCACGGATAACTTTGGTAATACCTGGCTCGGCAAACGATTCGGTCGCCGTAAGTTCTTTATTCTGCTTGGTATTCCCTGCGTGTTCAGCTACAGCTTCATGTGGGTGGGCGACATGGGATATGTCTATTACCTGCTGACCTATCTGCTGTTCGATATCGTCTACACCATGATTCTGGTGCCGTATGAGACGCTGGTGCCGGAAATGACCGACGATTTCAAACAGAAAACCAAATTCTCTGGAGCCCGTATCGCGCTGGCGCAGCTTTCTGCCATTCTCGCCGCTTTCCTGCCGGGAATTCTGTTGCAGCATTTTGGCAAAGATAATGCCATTTCCTTCTTCTATTCGAGTCTGGTCTTTGCGGTGATCTGCGCCTTCGTACTGACGCTGGTGTACTTCTTTACCTGGGAACGGCCGGAAGAACTCAAATCCGAAGCCACGAAGAAAATTGAGCGCGAACGCCAGCAGCTGACGCTGGTGCAAAGCCTGAAACGCCTGAAAGTGGAACTGTCCTCGACGCTGCGTATCAAAATTTTCCGTCAGCATCTGGGTTTGTATCTCGGCGGGTATATTGCGCAGGACGTGTTTAACGCTGTCTTCACGTACTACGTGGTGTTTGTGCTGATGCAAAGTGCGGCGATTGCTTCCAACCTCATGGGCATGATGGCGATTCTGCAATTTGTGGCGGTTATCGGGATGATCCCGCTGTGCATCCGCTTCGGACCAGCACCGTCCTATCGTCTGGCCGTAACGTTATTCGGGCTGGCGGCGATTTCTTACGGCGTGCTCTATTACACCGGAATGAACGATTCAATGTCGTTACTGCTGTTGATTTCTGCGCTGGCAGGGCTCGGGCGCGGCGGGATCAACTACGTGCCGTGGAATATCTACACCTATATCGCCGATGTCGATGAAACCATTACCGGCCAGCGCCGCGAGGGGATTTTCGCCGGTGTGATGACGCTGACACGAAAAGCCTCGCAGGCCGGTGCCGTGATGCTGGTGGGGATTATCCTGCAACTCGCCGGATTTGTTTCCGGGCAGAGCCAGCAGGTTCCGGCTGTCGGCCACACCATTCTCGGCATTCTGGTGATCGGCTCACTGCTGATGCTCAGCATGGGCTTCATCATTTCACTGTTCTTCCGCCTTAATCAGAAAACGCACGGCGTGCTGACCCGCGAAACGCAGAAAATGCGTGACGCGAACCGCATCGTGCCGGAGCAAATTACGCCGGAAGATCGGGCGATCGTCGAAATGCTGACAGGGATGAAATACGAATCGCTGTGGGGCAACAACAATATTGGTTATTTGCATCGCCACAATCCGCCACCTGAAAAGCTGACCCGTGAAAATGCCGCCGAAATTCCGGCACAGGGACGTTTGTAAATTTGGTGAATATTTATCAGGAGAACACCATGAAAGTTTTTGAAGTGAAACACAGTGCGCTTTTACGCCAGCCAGAACATTTCATTTCGCGCAATGAACTGAAAGCGCTGATCCACAATGTGACGGACAATCTGGTGAATATCGAAGATAAAACCGGTGAGTTCCTGTTGCGGCTCGACGATGGCCGCGTCATTGACACCAAAGGCTGGGCGGGTTGGGAATGGACGCACGGCATCGGGCTTTACGGTATTTATCAGTATTATCAGCAGACCGGTGACGAGAAAATGCGGGCGGTGATCGACGACTGGTTTAGCGCGCGTCTGGCGGAAGGCACGCCGACGAAAAACGTCAATACCATGAGCCCGTTCCTGACGCTGGCATATCGCTACGAGGAAACCGGTAATGCGGCGTGGCGTCCTTATCTGGAACGCTGGGCGGAATGGGTGATGTATGAGATGCCGCGCACTGATAAAGGTGCGATGCAGCACATCGTTTATAACAACGAAAATCATCAGCAGATGTGGGATGACACGCTAATGATGAGTGTGCTGCCGCTGGCGAAAATTGGAAAATTGCTGGATCGGCCTGAGTTTGTGGAAGAAGCAACGTACCAGTTTCTGGTTCACGTTCAGTACCTGATGGATCGCGAAACCGGCCTGTGGTTCCACGGCTGGACGTTCGACGGTCATCATAATTTTGCTCAGGCCCGCTGGGCACGCGGTAACAGCTGGCTGACGATTGCTATTCCCGAGTTCCTCGAACTGGTGGATTTGCCAGAGAACAACGCCACCCGCCGCTATCTGTTACAGGTGCTGGAAAGCCAGGTCAGCGCGCTGGCGAAATGTCAGGATGACAGCGGTTTGTGGCATACGCTGCTCGACGATCCACACTCTTACCTGGAAAGCTCAGCGACAGCCGGATTTGCTTACGGCATTCTGAAAGCAGTGCGTAAACGTTATATCGATGCGTCGTATGCGCCGGTGGCGGAGAAAGCCATTCAGGGCGTGATCAAACACATCAATCCGGCAGGCGAGCTGACGCAAACGTCATTCGGCACGGCGATGGGTAATGATCTCGATTTCTATCGCGAAATCGCGCTGACGTCGATGCCTTACGGACAGGCGATGGCGATTCTGTGTTTGTCAGAATATCTGCGGGTTTATTTGTAATAGGGTGGATAACGGCCAGAAATAAAAACGGGCACCTTCTGAGTGCCCGTTTTTTGTTTTTTCATTCGCCGTCAGATTTTTTCCATCAGCACGCCAGATTCCATATGGTGCGTGTACGGGAACTGATCGAACAATGCCAGGCGCGTGACGCGGTGGGTCTTACTCAGTGTTTCCAGATTCGCGCACAGCGTTTCCGGATTGCAGGAGATATAAAGAATACGGTCGTAGCCAGCCACCATTTTCACGGTTTCGTCATCCAGCCCGCTGCGCGGCGGATCGACAAAAATTGTGTTGCACTCATATCCGCTTAAATCGACATCCTGCAGGCGGCGGAATTCCCGCACGCCATTGAGCGCCTGGGTAAAATCTTCAGCCGCCATGCGGATAATTTGCACGTTATCAATGCGGTTCGCGGCAATGTTGTATTGCGCGGCGGCGACGGAAGGTTTGGCGATTTCTGTGGCTAGCACACGACGGAAGTTACGCGCCAGAGCCAGCGAGAAGTTGCCATTCCCGCAGTAAAGCTCCAGCAAATCGCCGGTAGAATTTTCCGTAGCCTTGAGTGCCCACTCCAGCATCTGAATATTCATTTCAGCGTTTGGCTGGGTGAAGCTGTTTTCCACCTGACGGTAGATCATATCGCGACCCGCCACCGGCAAAACCTCATCGACATAATCCTGATCGAGCATGATTTTGGTTTTCGCAGCGCGGCCAATCAGCTGGATATCAAAACCGTCAGCACGCAACTGGTCGCGCAGAATTGTGGCGGCCTGCTGCCATTCATCATCAAGCTTACGATGGTAAAGCAGTGAGGCGATGATTTTGCCGCTGCGGGTCGAGAGATAGTCGATCTGGAAGATCTTACGGCGCAACGCCGGGTCTTGTTTGATGGCTGAGATAAGCACCGGCATCAGGCGGTTAATCAGTTCGCTGGCGGTCGGGAACTGATCCACGCGCACGCGGGCTTTAGTCTGCTGATCAAACATGATGTGGTAAAGGTCGCCCTCATCGTGCCAGACACGAAATTCCGCGCGCATCCGATAATGGCTGACGGGAGAACGGAAAACGTCAGGCTGCGGCGCATTAAATGGCGACATCATCGCCGTGAGACGTGCGGTCTTTTCCGCCAGCTGGTCGTCGTACTTTTCAATGGGCAGGTTTTCAGGCGTCATCGGTTATCTCGTCTAGCAGGGAATGAATGGACAAACTTAGCGGGGGATTGTAGGGAATGTCTCCGTTAAGTCCACCATTGTTACATTTATATCGTGAAAGCTTACTTGCTATTACGGATGTCTGGATTTCCAAATAGGTTGATCGTACGATTGCGTTTCGGCCTCATTGACTGAGTTAAAAGGGAATCCGGTGTGAATCCGGAACTGGCGCGCAGCGGTATGGGGAAATCACGGCGATAGCATTCTTTATTATGCAGACACTGTTTCCTGCTTCTCTCTCCTTATACAGGAAAGAAGAAAGAGGGGATGGGAAGTCATCGCCCGGTGCGGGTTATCTCAAATAATTACGACGTAATTAATGAGCCTGCAAATCCTAAGTCCGAAGACCTGCCGATGTTACGTCGCATTAATCATCGTCGTCGCGAATTATCGCCGGTGATCCTCTGCGGCATCCGCCAATTAAGTTTGGATGCTCGATTCATGACAATTAAAAAGCATGTGCTGCTGACGGCATTATCCGTCACGGCTTTTTCAGGGTGGGCGCAAGACAGTACTTCCACAAACAGCAGCGATAATATGGTGGTGACCGCTAACCGTTTTCCACAGCCCGTTTCTTCTGTATTAGCGCCAACGGATATCGTCACGCGCGAAGATATCGACCGGTGGCAGTCGAAATCCGTGGCCGATGTGCTGCGCCGTTTACCGGGTGTGGACATCAGCCAGAGCGGCGGAATGGGTCAGCTGACCTCTGTGTATGTTCGCGGCACCAGCTCCAGCCATACTTTGGTACTGATGGACGGTATTCGTCTTAATCAGGCGGGTATTTCCGGCTCCGTCGATATCAGTCAAATTCCTCTTTCATTAGTTCAGCGCATTGAATTTATTCGCGGCCCGCGTTCGGCGGTTTATGGTTCCGATGCCATTGGCGGCGTCATCAACATTATTACGACGCGCGACAAAGATGGTACAACGCTCGGGGCGGGTGTCGGCTCGCACGGTTATCAGAACTACAATGGCTCAACGCAGCAGAAATTAGGTGAGAACACTACGCTGACGGCGGCAGGGGATTACACCTACACCCGTGGAATCGATGTGGTCGCGGATGGCAATAACGGCGGTGTTCCTCAGCCCGACCGTGACGGCTTCATGAGCAAGACACTGTATCTGGCGCTGCAGCATCAGTTCAATGAAGAGATCAGCGGCTTTGCACGTGCGTACGGATATGACAACCGCACGGCTTATGATGCGTATTATTCGCCGGGCAGCGCGCTGATTGATACCCGTCAGCTTTACAGCCGGACATACGACACCGGTCTGCGTTATCAGAATGGCATTTACGCCACACAGTTAATTGGCAGCTACAGCCACGTCAAAGACTATAACTACGATCCTAAATTCGGCCCGTATGACGCTTCCGCTTCTCTGGACGATTCCGATCAGTACAACCTGCAATGGGGTAATACGTTCCAGATAGGGAAAGGGGAAGTCAGTGCGGGTCTGGACTGGCAGAAACTGACGACCGAACCGGGTACCAGCTATCTGGCAGATGGCTATGACCAGCACAACACCGGCGTGTATCTGACCACCCAGCAAAAAATCAGCGATTTCACGCTGGAAGGCGCGGTGCGTAGCGACGATAACTCTCAGTTCGGTCAGCATACCACCTGGCAAAGCAGCGCTGCCTGGGAGTTCGTCGATGGTTATCGTCTGATTGCTTCTTACGGCACGGCGTACAAATCGCCGAACCTGAGCCAGCTTTACAGCGATTACTATGGTAATCCTGATCTCAAGCCTGAAGAAAGTAAGCAATGGGAAGGCGGGCTGGAAGGTCTGACAGGGCCTCTTAGCTGGCGTCTGAACGTCTATCGTAACGATATCGATCAGATGATCGCTTACAACGATTCCACCAGTAATTATTACAACATCGGGAAAGCGACGATTAAAGGCGTCGAATGGACGGGTTCATTCGATACCGGTCCGCTACAACACCAGATTACGCTGGAATATCTTGATCCGCGTGACGCGACCACTAACGAGATCCTGACCCGCCGCGCCAAACAGCAGGCGAAATACCAGATTGACTGGAACATCGCTGACATCGACTGGTCGATCAACTATCAGTATCTGGGACAGCGTTACGACACCGATTACGGTACTTATCCTTATCAGACCGTTAAACTGGGCGGTGTAAGTTTGTGGGATCTTGCGGCCTCATATCCTGTGACCTCACACCTGACAGTTCGTGGTAGAATTGCCAACTTGTTTGATAAAGATTACGAGACGGCTTATGGCTATGCCACACCAGGACGTGAGTACTACCTCTCTGGAAGCTATACCTTCTGACATAACGCAAGTTCCTGACCGTCCGACGGTGCTGGTTTTCGATTCCGGCGTCGGCGGGTTGTCGGTGTATGATGAGGTCCGGCAGATGTTGCCGGACCTGCACTATATATACGCCTTCGATAATGTGGCTTTCCCTTACGGTGAAAAGTCAGAAGAATTTATCGTTGAGCGCGTCGTCGAGATCGTCAGTGCCGTCTCGAGACGCCATCCCCTCTCTATTATTGTCATAGCCTGTAACACGGCGAGCACCGTTTCCCTTCCTGCATTGCGCGCCAAATTCAGTTGTCCGGTCGTCGGCGTTGTCCCGGCCATCAAACCAGCGGCGAAATTAACGCGCAACGGAGTTGTCGGGTTGCTGGCAACGCGTGCGACGGTTCAGCGTCCTTATACGCATGATCTGGTCGCACGGTTCGCGACGGATTGTCAGATTTTGATGTTGGGCTCAGCCGAGCTGGTCGAACTGGCGGAAGCGAAACTGCATGGCGAAGAAGTTTCACTGGCTGCGCTGAAGAAAATCTTGCATCCGTGGCTGCGTTTGCGCGAACCCCCGGACACAGTGGTATTAGGTTGCACACACTTCCCGCTCCTTTCGGAAGAGTTGTCACAGGTTTTACCCGACGGTACGCGTATGATCGACTCCGGTTCTGCGATTGCACGCCGCGCACATTGGTTAATTGAGACATCTCACGTGCCGATTCCAAAAATAAATCCGGAAGTTGAAATAGAAAGTGTGGCGTATTGCATGGCGATGACGGCTGAAGCGCAAAGTCTGCTGCCTGTTTTGCAGTCATATGGCTTCAGAAGTATCCAGGAATTGCCGCTTTAAACGTCATTTGATGAAAGATTCAGCGGTCAGTAAATTATTTGTATTTTAGGGGTTGCGGCCTTCTGAGAACTCCCTATAATGCGCCTCCACTGACTGGGAACAACGACTGACAAGTCGCTCGGACAGGAAGAGAAAAAGATGAAAGTTCGAATGAATAATCTCTTGACTCTTCAGCGGGAAGACGTAATATACGCCTCCCGCGCCGCATAAGATTCCTTGCGAACCGCGGCATGCTCTTTAACAATTTATCAGACAATCTGTGTGGGCACTCACAAGACGATATCAGCCACCTCGGTGGCAAAAAATATCAAGTCTTAGAGTGACCAAGCAGTAATTCATTTAGTTGAATTATTACGAAAGTAAACTTTGAGCACCGCTTAACGTGTTTAAGCAAATCGAACTTTTAATTGAAGAGTTT